>NZ_CP123622.1:1262500-1447500 GCF_029873255.1 Pigmentibacter sp. JX0631
TGTATTTTTAAATTAAAATAGTCACTTTGAAATCTACCATTTTCAAATCTATTTGCACAAAATCCCCTTGAATAGCTGATAGTAAAATCCATCGGTAAAGAAAATGATTTAGTATTTGTTAGAGAATGAGAAATGTAATTACTAAAATTGCAATTATAAAATTTATTGTAATTTTTTGAGCAAGAGTTAGAAATTATATTTTCACCAATAATATTTGAAAATGCTGAATGAGAAAAGCATAGGAAAATAATTGCAGATGGAATGTTTCTGAGCCTTATCATTTAATAATTCCTTTATTTAGTAAGCAGGTTTTGTAAGATAAGCTGTAATTGACTTGATATATATTTTTTTATTTTTCTGAAAAACAGTTCTTAATCTAGGCTGCAAATTAAATGCATATGGAATATGTTCTACTTTAATTCTAATTTTAGTAAATTTTGTATTTGAACCATTTATCTCGCCCAAAGATTTTTCTTTAATTGAGTGTTCATGTATTACGTTTCCATCGTTATAAATATCTATGTATGCATAAGGAGGTTCGTATGTGGTTTCAAAATTAGCCGCTATTTCGTATTCTACAATAAGCGAATAATTCTTATCTGATGGATATTTATAAAAAGGACTACTATAGTGGCCATAGCCATTAAATGAAGTAATATTCCAATAATTATTTTCAATAACTCCAGCATTAGTTCCACCACCAGTGTAAAATGCAATATCTTGGGCTGTCATTTTCTTAGAATCTACTATTATCACCCTATTATTTTCATTTTTTCTAATACCATTTTTTGAATACTTATCATATGTATTATCATAAATACTTTGTGAATTAGCATTAATACTTGTAAGAACTATTTGAGTTATTATTATTTTCTTTAAAAAATTTTTAAGCATTTCATGACCTTTATTAATTTTTATCTTTATTTCTATCAAAATTAAATAATTTAAATTCATCAAGTAATCATTGTAAAAAGTTGCAGAAATATATCTAAATCTAGACAGAAGAAAATTGTTATTGATAGATTTGTTTCTGTTTGCCTCACCCAAAAATTCTATTCAATAATATCGATACTTGTCTAAGTGAGAAAAATGAAAATCATTAAATAAGGATAAAATTTAAAAATATTTTCTTTTATGTGACAAAATATATAAGATATAAAAAATTTATTTTTACTACATTAAATTAGTTAATAATCACAATTAGAAATACGCATCTTATTGCATCCTTCCTCGCCTCTAAAGTATTTTTTTTCTTTAATAAATTCATCACTTAATCCGCATTCACAAACTAGAGACGAAACGGAATCATTCATTCGAATCTCATCAAGGTATCTTAATTGGTACCCATTAGTATGATTTGAAAGAATATCCCAATGCCCTTTTAAATAGGAATCAGTATACAATTTGACAGAGCAATGAGGCCCGAGTACAACAGAACTTATGGCATTATCAAATGATCTATTATTTCCTCTCCACCCATTTCCAAACCAGTCTTGAATATGTCCATTCCAAGATTCTCTTTCAACCATATGATTATTTAGATTATACAATTTTGCACCAGCAACAATAGTTTCTGAATATCCACTTTGTATATGTTCATATAAAGTACAAGTATTTGCAGAACTAATATTTGCAGAAAGTATTGCGCCAATTGATAATATTGTTAGAGTTAATTTATTCATTGTTATTTTCCATATTAGTTTATTTTATTAGCAAAGTAATTTTTTATTTTATTTTCTACAGCAGGATATACGTCATTATTTACCATATTTTTTAAGTCTGTGCTATAAAAACTTTCTGAATACTTAAAAAGTTTTCTTTTCTCTTTTGCTTTAAAAGAGTTGAATAGATGATCATAGTACAGTGATTTGAAGTTTTCAGATGAGACTTCAGCTACTTGCCAAGTCCCATTGTAATTCCTAAATCTAATTACAAATTCGGGCTGCTTTGACTCAATGCTATTACTTTGAATGAACAACCCAGGATCTACCATTCTAATTTTAAATGAAGCAGCATAATAATCACTGTTACAATTTTTTAACTTAAGACTATTTGAATTCATATTGTTAGTAAATGTACCATAATTATCAGAATTTAAATCATCTTCTGAATACTCATAATGATTATTATCGTAATTTAAATTTTCTTCTACTTCATATTTAAATTCAAAAGTATTAGTAAAAGTCCGATTAAAAACACTGTAATTATAAGTAACAGGAATAATTATTGAGTTTGAATTATTATATTTACTTATATTTTGATTTAATTTATCACAAAAATTCTGTGCAAAAGAATTTCCCATAAATAAGACAGATGATACAGCTAATAATGCTTTCTGCATTTTATTCCTCTTAATTAAACAATATTTTATATAAATATTACGATGTAAAAAACCTTACCTTTTAAACTTGTATTTTTTTCCGAAGTCAGTCAAAATTTAAAAAACTCCATAACCACATGTAATTATTAATAATTACAACAATTTATAATTATTGAATTTTTTACCAAAATATCTAAAAAATATTTATTTTTAATTTATTTAATTTTTTTTAGTACTGTTTTTATTACAATAGATATATTTTTTCTTTTAAATTCTCACACATTACAAATAATCTACACATCATCCCTACCTGCAATAAAATTTTCTGCTTCTTGGGTACTAGGATTTGTAAAAAATTGCGCTGTTTGTGTGTATTCTATAATTGTTCCGTGACGCATGAAGAGTGTCCAATCAGTAACTCTACTCGCTTGATATAAGTCATTAGTTGCCCATACCAATGTTGTTTTATCACTCATATTTAAAATTAAATTTTCAGTTTGCTTTAACATTACTGGATCCATGCGCAGAAATGCATCGTCAAGAAGAAATATTTTAGGTTTGCGTAACAAAGCTCTTATAATGGCTAATTGCTGCAAAAAAGGAAGTTCAACTTGACTAGGTAACAACTCTGCAAGGGAATCAATTAATGCTTTATTATGTTGAGAGATGGGTAAAGTATCTATTAATTGATGAAAGGGCAAAATATCTTGGATACCTGCTAAATTTTGGGAAAGCGCAAAATTTTCTGCTATCGAAACAGGAAGCCAAGCACTTTTTTCAGATACCAAAGCAATTTGGGAAGATATTTTTTTGAGAATTTCTTGATTGGGTTTTTTTCCTGACAAAGGAATTCCTAAAATACGAATTCCTCCTGTTTGTTTAAAAGAATTTAGCAATAAATTATTGTCCATTTCCCAGATGAACTGGGCAATAACAGATAGAACCATACTTTTTCCTGAACCTGCAGGTCCAATAATCGCAACGGATTCTCCTTCAAATATAGTAAATGTAAGTTCCCTAATAGGAGAAATAAACCCAACAGAAAGCGAATAATTCTCAAATGAAATGACAGGTGTTGATTTCTTTTTAAATGAATTTGTAGCCATTATTTATCTCGCAAAAAAAATCTCATAGAAAAAATCTATGAGATTACTTTATAATACAAATGACTTTAGTGTGTATTATTTTCTATTTTTTATATCTACATATTTATCATCTGCTGGACCAACATATTTAGCTGCTGGACGATAAATACGGTTGTCTCTCCACATTTCTACGATATGTGATGACCAACCTGCTACTCTGGATACAGCGAAAATTGGAGTAAAATCAATAGATTCAATTCCCATTAAGCGATACAATGCACCAGACCAGAAATCCACATTTGGCCAGATATAATCTTTTGAAGTTTTGCTTAATTCTTCAATCATAGAATCATGCACAATTCTTAAAGTCTCATAAGTATCTTTTTCTTTTTTAGAAGCAACCAATTTTTCTAACATCCCACGTAGAACTTTAGCTCTTGGATCCATTGTTCTATAAACGCGGTGACCAAAACCCATTACTTTAGCTTTAGTAGCTAATGCATTTGCTACCCAAGCTTTTGCATTTTCTGGCGCTCCAATGGCATCAGCCATTTCAAGAACTTTTTCATTCGCTCCACCGTGCAAAGGACCTGAAAGCGCTCCAATTGCAGCAGAAATAGAAAGTGAAAGTTTTGCTTCAGTTGAAGCAACAACTCGTGCAGCAAAAGTAGATGCATTAAAATCATGGTCAAGATGCAGAATTAAAGCAACATCAAACATACGTGCTTCTTCTTTATTTGGTACGTTACCATTTAGCATATAAAGAAAGTTTTCTGCGTGTGAAAGATCAGGATTTGGAGCAATTGCTTGCAAACCACGTCTCTCACGAGAAATTCTTGCAACTGCTGTAGCAAGTTGGCTAATAATTTTGATTGCACTATGAATATTGTGTTCTTCATTTTTTAAATTAACAGGTTGCTCATCAAAACCAATAGCTGCAATTGCTGCTTGCAAAACTGCCATTGGGTGTGCAGATCTTGGAGCAGCAGAAATAACAGCTTCAACAGTTTTTGGTAAAACTCTATTCGCTTTCATTTCCGTTAAGAATTTATTGAATTGATTTTGCGTTGGTAATTTACCATATAAAGAAAAATAGACACACTCTTCATAAGTTGATTTTTCAGCAAGCTCTTCTATAGAAATACCACGATAGATTAATTTACCTACTTCACCTTGAACTTGGCTTACTGAGGTAGCATCAGCGACAACTCCTGCTAAACCTTTTGAAAATCCTTGTTCTTCTGCCATAATATGCCTCCTCAAATAATTAAAATCATTAATTAAATCAGTATTATAAATTAAAAAATACGTAACTCTTTGTTAAAAATGAGATCGCGTATTTAGACTTCTATACTCCTGTAAGTCTTCTCATACAACTATCGGAGCGGGGCGGAAACTCTTAAGTATTTTTAGCATAATTAAAAAATTTTGTGCTTTCCTTAACTAATTCTTGATAATTAGCTGGTTTTCCTTCTTTTAATAACCATCTTTCAAACCATAAAATACATTCTTTAAACTGCGCATCAGAAATGATTCCACGAAATTTTTGTATTGCTAAAAAAACACCGTAGGAGATGAGAACATCAATAGCACAGTATTCTTCTATTTTTTGCGAAGCATGATTACAGTAGTATTCTTCAGCGACGAGGGATCCGTCCATTCCTGCCATTTTTCCGCCCAGGCCAATTGCTTTCGCAATAGTATCTAATCCAACTCTGGCATTTCTATTATCATAGTTACAAACAAAATTCATTAAATCAAAAACTTTATCAGCTGCATATTTGTATCTATAAGAGTCATTCCCTAAATTTTTTACATAATCTTCTATAGGACATGTAATAAAATGTATTAAACTTCTTTGTTCTAATACCATTAAATCAAAATTAGCTATGTTAAATCCACAAAAAGTAACAGGTAATTTTTTTAATTTACTTTTCTGATATTCTGTGAGATTACGATTAAAAGTATGGTCATACCAATGTTTATGAAAATCTTGATATTTCATTGAAAATTGCCAAAACTCTTCTATAATTTTTTTTTCATGACTTAAAAACTCATGATAAGAATTTACTTTTGGAATTGTTCTTTTAAATCCATCCATTATATAATATGTTTCTGGATCAATATATAATGCACAAATTGATACTATTGAATGATAAATAGTTTTGGGAAATTCTATATTTTCTTTTTCTTTAATTTTCTTTAATAAAAGATAATCATTCCATTTTAACGAAATATCTTCTTCATGAAAATGATCATCTAAAAAATTTTTTGCTAAAAGTGGAATATCTGGAACTGTTTCAATATCAAAGATCAAGAAAGGAGCTTGAGGCCTTTCCATTTTTAAAATAGTGCTACTGGGATTCACCGACATTTGCATGCACCTCAAATTATTATAATTAATACTTTCAGTTCAAAAGCATAGAATTAACAATTTTAGAACATAACTAAATATCTTGTTTCTTGACAAGGATTAAGAGAGTCTATTAAATTTCATATTCAATATAAAATCCGGCTGTTAATACTGTCCCAACATAGCTCAACTGAAGACCAAGCATTTTCCATGATATGTCGTAAGTTACTTGAAAAAAAGGAAGGTATTTTAAATCATCTGCAATAGAAACCAAACGGCTATCATAACCTTTCACAACACCTAAGTTGTAACCTAAATCTGTAGAAAATCCATTTTTGTCGCCAGTTCTATAAATACTTCTATGTAAAGCAAAAACATAGCAACGATCATTAAATGAATTGATAAATGAGCCGGCTATAAAACCTGAATATGCAACCGCTAAGAGATCATGCTGCCAATTTTCTTCGGCGTCTTGATTCACTAATAAACTTAAATGAAAAGACCACATCCCTAAGTAAACTGCGTCTTTACCTGGTTTTCCCCAGAGGGAAAATTCTGAGTTACTTTCAGCGCTAGACTTAGGTTTTTCTAATTCTGTTGATTTTTCAGGATAAGCATTTTTAATTTCTGAATTACTTGTTCCAGTAATTCCTAAATGATATTTTTCAATATTGTTCATGATTAGCTCTTTTGAAAAAACTTCTTTTTCAAAAAAACAACAGATAGATAATAGTGTAATTATTTTTATTAAAATATTTTTTGTTACCATATTTATATTTACGAAAAAAGGTTTAACGAAAGAAAAAAGCATACTTTTTTGAAGCAAAAAGTATGCCAATTATTAACATTCTGTTAACTTTGAATTAATACTAATATAAGGCGTGAAATGCTTAATTTTTATACACTTCTACAATATAAATGTATAAAAAATAAACAAAATAAATCAACAATTTTAGATATTTTTTGAATTAAAAAGCATCTAAATAAGTTCTAAACGTATCACAAGTCTTCCCAGTAATGCCTAAGTTATATCCATCAACTTTAGCCCCTTTTTTACATTCACTCAATTTAAACCAACGATAACCAGGGCTATTAGGAATATTAAATAATTTATTGCTAACTTCATGCGCAAATTTATCCTGCGGTACAAATTTACGATTGTCTAAATAATTTTTATCTAATTTAACGACAAACAATACGTAGTCATTAGATTGTAACACCATTAAACGCTTTGATTGATCAAGCTCATTCTTTAATGATTTAAATTTACCAGCTTCTTCATCAAATTCACGGATAGCGCCTGTTATTGGATCTTCAAATTCTTGTGTTGCAAAATTTAAATGTTTATTCTCATGATATGCGCATGAACCACCTGGAAAATTCCACCATTCTCCTAGCTTAGGAGATCTCAATTGTAATAAGAATCTTTTATCTGGTTTTGAATCATCAACTATTAAAACCCCACATTTTGATATTGGTTTTGTTGGAATTACTTTATCAGAAAAATAATGAGCAACTTTTTGATGTTTAGGTAACGGCATAAATAGTTTTGTAGTTGGGCTATTAGCAGAAACTAAAGATAAAACTCCAGGACTATCATCATAAAATAAAGTTAAAGCTTGATTATTTATCTCAACAGACTTATCTCCGTTTACACAAAAAACTTGACTACTTGGAATTGAAGGTAAGCCATTTTCTTTAAATAAATTATCTCTTTTAATAGTATTCGCTGAAACACAAACTGATTTATTATGAGTAACAACAGAAGGATTATTTCCATTGCTTAGAAGAAAATCAATTTCTTTTTTTAGTCTGATATTTCTGCCAGTAGTTTCAAATGCTGGTCTTTTAAAGTAATAAAAATCATTTGCTGTATATTTTACTTCAGTATGCAATACACCATCAACATCAAAGCCAATTTTAGCATTTTTAGGTCTTGCAAAAGGAGAGGTTGAACTCTCTACTTCATATAAATCATCTGTACCATTATAAGTTATAACTTCTTGATTTTGAGGATTTTTATCCGATTTTTCTGATGAATTAGAACAGCTTGTAACCATAAGTAATAAAATAGAAACGAATTTTTTTTGAATTTTCATTGCTTTCCTTTTATAGAATAATATATAAAAAAACCTTTAATATTAAAGATATCTGTTTATATAAAGAGAATTCTCAAATAACAGAATTTCTTTGTATCAGTATAATATAATCGATGCAATATTATTTTAAAATTTATAGAATATATTCAATTTAAATAAATATAAATCATTATAAAATTTAAAGTAAATAAAATTTTTATTAATTTTCTAATTAAATACAGAAGAAATATTCCTAGCTTACTCGTCCTAGTATTCTCCAACCTTAGTATTTATGATAAATTTTATTAATTTTAGAAAAATATTAAAATTTAGTTTGTTTAGTAATAAAAAATTACAATACTATAATTTTATTGAATTATTATTGAAATTTGTAAATACACAGGTGTTTTTAAACATTTTCTGTTAATTTAAAATTTATTTAAAAAAAAACTTGCCAGATAGTTAATTTCATTTTAAATATGTAATTGCTGTTATTCGTTAATAATTTCAAATGTTTCCCTTTAAATCTTTGGCTATCTATTAGTGTTCAAAGCAAATTAATGCTCTGCGGGAGTAAATACTCAAATGGTAAAAAATAATGATATGGGCAATCTATTTAAATTCTGTACTGGCGTTTCTAAATTAGATTTTTACCCCTTCACAGAAATTAATAACTGGAAAAATTTGGGTTATTGGCTTCTGGTTCTAAAACCTTACATTGACAAAGAAAACACTCAAGACGGCATTCTTGAAACCTATCATTTTTGTGAAAAATCTAATACTTTTGAAGCAACCGTATGCCTTAAAGCCACATGGCAGGACGGAACGCCAATCAGTAGCTTTGAAGCTGCTATGGGTATAGCAAAAGGTCTTGCCCATAGAAAGACATCTTGCTCCATCCAAGTAAAAGGTACAGAAGAAATTACTCACTTTGGTTGGGAGAAAAAACATTACAGCGGAGTAGAAATTATCTCACCAATTAAATTTAAGCTAACTTTAACAGGTTTAGTTGAAAATATTAAAGGTGTACTTGAAGATATATTGTCATTTACAACTTTAAGAAATATTATATGGCCTGTAAGATTAAATTCTTTTACACATCCTATTTATGATCCAAGCTATTTTGATATAATTAGTAAATATCCAATAAAATTTGAAAGTGGAAAATATTTTTTATCTGTCCTTGGTAATTTAGTAGAACTTTCTACTTTAAAAAATAAAACAAATTATGATTTTTACTTTAATACATTTGATTTTAATCAATATAAAAATAGTCATGATTCAGAAGAAAATTTTAATGTAAATAAAAAACAAAATATGCATACTTTTTTCGCTATTTTTAATTCATTGAGCGATAATTTTTCATCAATTGAATCTCGTCAAAAAATTTCTAGCATTTTTAGAACCATTGCAAAAGAACTCCAAAATGAAGAGAATATTCAGTTAATTAATGGGCACATTGATAAAGATGAACCTGGTTATAACCCTGACATAAAGTGGGATGAAAATGCGTTTGAATTTCCAGAGCATTTAAAGGAAATTAAAATTGCAATTCCTTTTCCATCTGCAAAAAATAAAATATTAAAAAGATTTGAAGCCGATGCAGAAAAATATTTAATTAAAGTTAAATGGATTGATATGTCTGATGAAGAACACGCTGACAATAATTTTGATTTACAAATTGTTATTGCACGTATTCAAGGAAATAGACAAATTTGGATTCAAAATATTATTAATTCTCATTCATTCATTCAACAATTAGAAAAATTTCCAAGAACTTTATCTTCCTTAAAAAAAATAAATTTAAACTCGGCTTCAACACTGCCCTTAAATTCTAACTTATTGAATGAATTTGAAGAAATCTGCCATACAGAGTGTTCCATAGCTCCAATCTTCAGATATCACCTTCATACTTATTCCAGAAAAAACCTTCCTATAGTATTAAACATTTCTGAATTCAAAGAATTTTATTTTTCTTTGAACAGATAAAAGTTTAAAAACTTTTATTTTTGCTTAAATCTAGACCAAGGTACCAGAAATGTCAGCATATTTTTCTTCATTGTATAAAAGCTCATTAAGTTTATTAACTGATTTTTATCAACTAACGATGGCTTATGCATATTGGAAAAAAGGAATTTCTGAAACCAAAAGTGTCTTCAACGTTTACTTTCGTAAAAACCCCTTTAAAAATGGATATTCAATAGCTTCAGGGCTGGAGCTTGCAATAGATTATATTAACAATTTTTCCTTTACTGAAGATGATATCCTGTATTTAAAAAGTTTAACAGGAAATGATGGGAAACCCTTGTTTGCTGATGAATTCTTAATTTATTTAAAAAATTTGAAAATATCTTGTGATGTTTATGGAATTGAAGAAGGAAACGTAATTTTTCCGAATGAACCTTTGCTCAGAATATCAGGGCCTATTCTTCAATGCCAGTTATTAGAAACTCCACTTCTTAATATTTTAAATTTTCACACACTTATTTCAACAAAAGCAGCTAGAATAGTATCTGTTTCAAATCAGATTCCTGTTTTAGAGTTTGGCTTAAGAAGAGCACAGGGGCTAGATGGGGGGTTAAGCGCTAGCAGAGCTGCATATATTGGAGGATGCGTAGGAACCTCCAATACTTTAGCCGGGAAAATATTTGGAATTCCAGTCAAGGGAACACACTCGCACAGTTGGGTTATGGCATTTTCTAGCGAACTCGAATCTTTTTATTCACTTGCAAAAGGTATGCCAAATAATGTTGTTTTTTTAGTTGATACTTATGACACACTAAAAGGAGTCAAGAAAGCTATTGAAGTGGGTAACTGGCTAAAAGAAAGAGGTAAAAATCTTATTGGAATTCGTTTAGATTCTGGAGACCTCGCCTATTTAAGCATCGAAGCTAGAAAAATGTTAGATGCAGCAGGTTTTAAGGATACAATTATAATTGCAAGTAATGATTTAAATGAACATGTAATTTCAAGTTTAAACGAACAAGGTGCTAAAATTTCAGCTTGGGGGGTTGGTACTCAACTCGTGACTGCATTTGATGATCCTGCTTTAGGCGCTGTTTATAAATTATCTGCTATTCAAAATGAAAGTGGAAAATGGAAACATACAATTAAATTATCAGAACAAACAATAAAGATTTCTACCCCTGGAATTCTCCAAGTTCGTCGTTACTTTAAAGACCAATATTTCTTTGCTGACATGATTTACGATGAATTAACTTATAAAAAAGGCAAAGAAGCTGATATTATTGATCCAAGCGATATAAATCGATATTATAAAATCACAACCAACTGTGAATATGAAGAATTATTGAAACCAATTTTTGTAAAAGGAAAATTAGTTTATCAAACTCCAGCACTTGTACAGATAAGAGAAAAATGTTTCGAATCATTGAATAAATTACACCCTAGTATCAAACGACTATTAAATCCGCATCACTATCCAGCTGGATTAGAGAAAAATTTATTTAATTTTAAACACGATCTGATAAGAAATATTAAAAAAAATTTAGACTAATTTGATGTTTTGTGTAGTTCTCTAATTTTTTCTAATGATCCTCTTGAACCAAAGATAAATAATTCATCATTTTCAAAAAAAACAAAAGTTGAAATTGGATTTTTAATTCTCACGTTATTTCTATTAATTGCTAAGACAATACAATTATAATTTGGTCGTATAGCGGCTTCCAATATCGTTTTATTTACAAATGGATGTTCTTTATTTAAGCGAATTCCAGCTAATATACATTGATCAAGAGATATCATATTTTCATCTAGACGTTCAACACTACAAAATTGTTCAAGTTCACTAATAGATTTTTCATTTCCATAAACTAAAAGAGTATCATTTGACTGCAGTATTTCTGTTGCTTTTGGAGCAATAATTGTTCTTTTATCCCGACTTATTGCAACTACATTTACTGTAAATTTTTCTCTTAAGTTTAATTCTATCAAAGTTTTTCCAGATATTTTAGCATTAGCTGCGATGTGAACTGGCACAAGATATTCATCCCAAGGGGCTAAACGATCTAAAGTCGAAGTAACATTTTTTGCAGTCATAAGCATATAATTCTTTTTAAGCCTCGATTTAGTATTATCTATTAAATAATTAATTCCTCGAAACAAAGAATATTTTTGATAAAATGGAAGCATTTTATTTTCTATAGAAAAATTTATTACTGCCTGTGAATAAGATTCCATAAATTTACAAAATTTACTTGGAAGAATATTTTCTGCTTTATCAGCTACTGCTAACATACTCTTTACAGTAAAAGGTGTTACTAAAATTGTTATAATAGCTGTTGCAACAATTGCTGAAAAATTATCACTATCTATCACACCTAATCCAACACCCATTTGAGCAATAACAAAAGATAATTCACCTATTTGTCCCATAAATGCACTTGTCCGAATGGAATCTTTTACGCCAGAACCAGCACAAAGATTTAAAATTAAATTAAAAGAAAATTTTCCAATTATAATTAAAGATACAAAACTTAAAATAACATGCCATTTTTCAAGAATAATACTTGGTGCAAAAAGAAATCCAATTGAAACAAAGAAAACTAAAGCAAAAATATTTTTTACTGGTTCAATTATATTTTCAATTATTCTTAATTCTCTGCATTCGGATAAAATAGACCCCATTATAAATGCACCTAATGCAGAAGAAAAATTCCAAGATGCTGACAAAAAAGCTAAACCTAAAGCCAAACCAGTGCTTAAAATAACTAATAACTCTTCCTTGCCAGTATGAAAAGCTGAGTTGATAACTCTTGGAAGCAATAAAGTACCTAACAACCACCAAAGTAAAATACTACTTACAAAGATAGGAATGAGTTCTAGTAAGGCGATATCACTACCAGTTACAGATGTTGATAACCAAATGATCATAAAAATTGCAATAGAGTCTTCAACAAGTAATACTGCCATTAATTTATCTGCAAATCGCGCACTTTTTAAATGTCTATCTTCAAGTATTTTTATTATTACAGCAGTCGATGCAACTGATAGAACCGATCCAATAAAAATAGCCTCAAAACCAGTAATACCAATAAATCGACAGATTTGAGTTGCCGAAAACCACATCAATAGAACTTGAATAATACTTACAACAATAGGTCCAAAACCTATCGAAGCAATTTTCCTAACCCCAAAATGCAGTCCCATTGAAAACATGAGCAGTAAAACACCTAATTCCGCTAAAGTACTAGCAGATTCCTTACTAACCACGTAAGGTGTATATGCAATTGGTAAAGATAAAAGGACACCGCCAAATATGTACCCGAGTAACAGAGGTAGTTTGAAAAATTTTTTAAATATCCAGCCAAATATTCCACCAGTTAGAAGAATTGCTGATAGATCTTGGATAAATATATTGTGCATTTATATTTACTCCTTTAATTTCAAAAATAAATTCAATCTACCTTTAAAATTTCAATCCAGATCAAGGTACACATGATGCTAGTAACTCAAGGAGAACCATTATGCAAAGTTTAAACATTTTTATGCACGAACTCCTAGATTATGCAGGTTTATTTCCACCCGCTAAGTTAACCTTACAAGAATCGCTGTTAAATTATTCTTCTTATACTAAGCATATACAAAAAAACTGGTTAGGAAAATTTATTTTGCCAAGTAACAAAATAGCGGAATGTATAGAAATAATGTTAAACCAGAAAATTTTTAAGTCAAACAATGCTTCCTTGAAATTTTCTATTATCTTAAATTCATGCGAAAAAATTAATGATTATAGTGGCATAATTGATAGTGATTTAAAATTGATAGATCAGTTTGAATCTGCCTGCAAAAATAAAATTAGTATTGATTCAATTGAATTTTTTCCTCCTAAAGAAGTATTTCAGCCCAATAACCTTTCATTATTTAAAAACATGCTTTCTTTAGTTGATAATAAATTATGTAATGCCAAAAAAATAAAATATAAATATTTGGAAATTCCTTTTTCTGAAAACATAAATGAGTATATAGAATTTATTAGTGACTTTAATCTTAATCAAAAAGAAATTAAATTTTGCATAAAGCTTCGTACAGGAGGGGTAACACCACAGCAAATTCCTTCCGCATTTCATATTGCTCAAGCAATTCGTTTAAGTGCAGAAAAACAAATCCCAATCAAAGCAACGGCTGGATTACATGTTCCGGTTCCAAATGATAATCCAGAAGTAGGGGCAAGACTCCACGGGTTTTTCAATATTTTCTCTTGCCTTTTACTTTGTTATAAAAAACTACTAACAATATCTGAAATGGAAAATATTCTTGAAAATTACTCTTACAGTGATTTCAAGTTTACGGAAGATGGTTTTACTGTAGGGAATAAATTTTTAGCTAATGCTGAAATGACTCATCTTAGAAATTCTTTTATAAAAAGTTTTGGAACTTGCAGTTTTTTAGAACCAATAGAACATTTACATGAAAATAATTTTTTGGAAGGAAAGAAATATGCTTGAACTGAAAACTTGGTTGGATGTAAATCCAAAGCATGATTTTTCTATTTATAATATTCCATTTGGAATTTTTTATACTGGGCAAAACCCTAAAAATGCCCGCTGTGGTGCCGCTTTAGGAGACTACATTATTGATCTTTCAGCGCTATATGAATTTGGTTACTTTAAACATCACAAAAATCTCCAAGAAAAACATTTCAAAACTGATAAGCTAAATTGTTTTTTAAGCTTAGGTAACAAAATTTGTAACGATGTTCGAATTAGCATTCAAGAGTTATTTTCAACTCAAAATCAGATTTTAAGAAAAAACTCAGAGCATTTAGAGAAAATACTTGTACCTATGCAAACTGCAGAAATGCTAATGCCGATTAAAGTTGCTGACTATGTTGACTTCTATTCCAGTCTGGATCATGCAACAAATGTCGGCAAAATGTTTCGAGATGAAAAGAATCCCCTTCTTCCAAACTGGAAACATATCCCAATCGGATATCATGGCAGAAGCAGTTCTATAGTAACCACAAAAACTAATATTATCCGCCCGAAGGGACAGTTATGCCCTCCTGATTCAAATCAACCAACGTTTGGCCCTTCAAAACAGCTTGATTTTGAACTAGAAATGGCATTTGTCACGAATCAAGACACTGAAATGGGTACTGCTCTTACACCTGATAGCGCAGCTCACAATATCTTTGGCCTAGCACTGTTTAATGACTGGTCTGCACGTGATATTCAACGCTGGGAATATGTTCCGCTAGGACCGTTTTTAGGTAAGAGCTTTGCAAGTTCTATGTCTCCATGGTTAGTGTCCTTAGAGGCTCTAGCTCCTTTTTCACTACCCAGTATTGATAAGGATGTTGAAGAGTTAGAATATTTAAAAGGTACAAAAAATGGCCGTTACGATATAACCCTTGAAGTTTATTTAAAAAGTTCGAAAATGGACGGGGAAATTCTAATTTCTAAATCAAATTACAAACATATGTACTGGACCTTGTTTCAGCAGTTAGCACATATGACTTCCAATGGTTCCCCTATAAGAGTAGGGGATTTATACGCCAGCGGAACTATCAGTGGTCCCACCCCCGACTCCTACGGCTCTATGCTTGAAATCTGCTGGAAGGGCTCAAAACCATTAAGCTTACCAGATGGAACGACACGAACTTTTTTACAAGACGGCGATACAATTATCTTTAAAGGCTACGCAGAAAATTCCCTCTTTCGCGTAGGTTTTGGTAGTCTATTTAATACCGTTATTTCTTCTTAAATTTCCAAAGTACTAGTTATGATTAGAAGGTTTTCGATGTCTTTTTCAAAGACAGTTAAATTTTTCAGTCGTCTAAGAATATTTTTAATTCCTTATAAATATGACATATTTTCCTAGATTGAATACTTTTACCTATAAAATTAGTACTTTATATACTTTAAAAAAATGTCTTAAATTTTGACGAAACACTTAGCGTCTAGTGCTTTTGGATCTTCAATAGTAATCAATATGTATGGGATTCTTAATAAAGCAATTTTGCTAATCCAGTTATCTAAGAAGACCTCTTTTAAATAAGATGATTTAAATAATTATGAATTTCTCAAATATTTCTTTAGAAAGGAAAGTTTTATGCGCAAGTTACAAGAAGCAGTTAGGTTTCCTCAGTCTGTTCAACTCTTTCGTTTTTGCTTTCGCGTTCTAGAGCTAAGACAACCAAACGATAAGGTGCACGATCAAGATTTAGGGTCTATCCTAAATTATAATCCAAGTGATACAAGCCATTGGAAACGCGGTAAAAAAGCTATTCGTAATGTGCAATCACTTGAAAATCTTGCTAAAGCTCTAGATGTTGACCTCGAAATCATTCAAGACTTGGCTGATGGCCACGTTGATCTTGATGAAGCTTGGTGCGACTTCTGTGATGCTGAAGAAGAGCGTCGCTTGTCTTTAGAAGAACCAGGTGTCCGTATTGAAAGACGTGACAGAAGCTTAGAAATTGAAAAAGTAGCACAAGAGATCCTAGCAAAAGCTAATGTAACTTCAGTTCCTGTTCACATTCCAGAACTTATTTCCGCATTTCCTTTCATTCAGTTAATGCCTGGAGATGTTTCTGACAAATTAGCACGTAGCTCTAGAGTTAGACCTGGTCACTATGCTATCCGTTTCCGCAAAGGTGACATTAGAGCGCATACTCGTACAGCTATTGCAAGAGAAATTGCAAGAATTGTTCTTCTTTCTGAAAGAGAGAAGTTTAAGTTCACAAGCCGTTGCGAAACGCTATCACAAGCTGAAATTGTTGATTTTGCAAATGCCCTTCTAGTTCCTAGAGAAGCTCTAGCTGTTGAGATCCAAAAAATTTCAACTCGTGTAAACATGGTAAAAGCACTTGCCGATTTATTTTGGGCACCTAAGTCTGTTATCCGTTCTAGACTTTCTTCTATTCTATTTGAAACTGCTTCAAATAGTGTATTTGAAGCTGCCGCTCTTGAAGCAAGAATTTCAGTTCAAGATAGATCTGAAATGGTTGATGAAGAGTTTCTTGATGAAGAATTTAGTGAAGATTCAAACTCAGTTTCTTTTGCTAAAAAACAAGGGCGTCCTGCTCAAGGTGTAACCGCACCAAACTCTGTTCACTAATTCAATCTGTCACATTTTTGGATATAATAAATTAAAAAGAGAGCTTTTTCAAAGGCTCTCTTTTTTTTATTCTTGATTTTTTTGCTTTTTGAGGCAATGTTTAGTTTCAAGTCGAGCTTAGGAGGTTTACTCATAATGGTTACTATATTGGACAAAAAATCGAAACCAACAAAAGTCAGCTTAATGGCACGAAAAGTGATTGATGAAGATGATGACGATGACTTTTTAGATGATGACGAAGAAGAAGAGGAAGATGGTATTCCTGAAATTCGCAGTGAAATCGATTCTGATGAAACTAAACCCAAAACCTTAACACGCAAAGAAGCAATTGATATTCTGCAAACTACACGTGATTTTTCTAAATTAGATTTTAGAAAAGCTAATTTAGCAAAGCTTGATTTTTCCAATTGCAACTTTGAAACATCAAATCTTTCTTACGTAAACTTTAAAGACTCAAACTTAGAGGGCTGTAATTTTACGAATGCCAGCTTATGGAATGCAAATTTAGAGGGTGCAAATTTAACGCGAGCAAATTTAGAAGATGCAGATTTAGACTACACTAAGTTAAGAGGTGCCATTCTATATCGGGCAAATGTAAGAAGAGCAACACTTCCTACTGACCTTATTCCAAGAGAAGAAATTTTACGTTCCATTAATGAAGGTACTAAAGTAAATAGATAGTAGATTTTTTTAAGGAAGAATTATTAAAATGGATTTTAAATTTCTTGCTTTCCCTTGTTTGTTGTTCACAACTGAATGTTTCGCAATACCGGAAATATTTATTTCTAACAGAACAACAAACCCTATTAAAATTACATATAATTATTTAAAACATAATACTTATTTAAGTGATAATCATACTATACTGAATCCTAATCAAACTTATGGTGGGGAAACAAGAAGATATGTAATAAATAATAATTACTTAATTGAGCTTATCGATACCCATATTGAATGTAGTTGGCTTCACACTCTTGGAATAAAGCATCCAAATGGGTGGGGCATAAAATTAAATATAAATTATAATGAAATAATTACTATTTGCGCTAATAAATACAATGTATTTGATAATAAAAATCATGCTTCAATTGAATATTTTCAAGATGAAAGTGGCGTTGAAAAAATAATTTTTAGAAACATTGGTTGGTGGGTTCAAAATGATAAATTTCCTATTGAAAAAGAAATAATTCTTAATTCATTAAAAAATGAATATTCTCCGTATTGGATGAATATGTTTCTTTATTATGGAGATAAAATAGAAAATTCTTCTATTCCTAAGATAAGAGAATATGCAGGTTACTAAAATTAACTTCAAATGACTCTTTCTGAAATAATTAAACTTGGAGAATGCTATGAAAAAATATTTTTGGGTGTTTTTTTTAGTTTTATTGCCAATCCAATCTTTTGCTTTAATAAATGTTAAATTTGTAAATAAAAGTCTTCATGCTGTAGAATTGGCAAGTATTGATACAAATTCATACCATACATTAAATCCTACTATGGTGTCCCAAGTATCAATACAGAATTCATTTCTAACTCAAAGTCAACGTTTTATTATTAATAATAATTACGCAATTCAACTTGTAGATACGGGGGAAGAATGCAGCTATTTAAATGCATTTAATATTCGATATTCTAACGGAACAAAAGTTGAACTATATATTAACAACAACAAATTATCTTCAATTTGCTCTACTAAAAAACATTACTTAACATATGCAAAAAATATAGAACTAATTTTTGCAAATGATCCAAACCCCTTGTTTATATCAGATGTCTTAATAATACGAAATGCGGGATGGTGGGCAAATACTAACGGATATCCAGTGGAAAAAAATATTTTATTAAACGCTCATAAAATGAATTTAACTTCTGAGCAAATAGTGCATTTCATGCTAAATGGAATTATTCTCTAATTCATAAAATTAAAATTTCATTTGCCAATCTAACTTGCAAAATATAAATTTGTTTTTAAGTTGAAATTTATTTTAATTCAATTATAATTCTTAAAAATCATCAAAATAATAATTATAAATTAATATTATATCATATTAAATAATAAATACCCGAAAGGACTCAAAATGTTTTCACGGTTTATTTATTATAGCTTATTTTGTTTAGTAAGCTATAATGCCTATGCAGGCTCTCCATCTTTATATAATAAATGTACATTTGGAAATATCAGTCATCCTAAAAACTCTTCAGCAGTAGCTTTTGATGAGGAGTGTTTAAATGCTTATGTTTTACCACCTAATGTTGGAACAGCTAAAGTTACAGCAGTTCAACAATCGCAAAATTTAGGGCTATGTCCAGCATTAAAAACAAATTTAGTTTCTTTAGGGGAAAGTACTAAAACTAGACTAATATTACTAAAAAAAATAAACAAAATGTTAGAAGAGTATAAACCTCTTCAGCTTCAACGTGATAAATTATACGCAGTTGTCTCAAAAAATAAAGCCCTGTTTGATTCAGCTTCAGAAAAATTAAATAACAATAAAGTTAAAGAAAAGAAATTACTAGATAGAATTACAGAAACAAAAACTTCATATGACAGACTTGTAACAATATCAGCAGCAAATTCAGAAATTAATTTAGCAAGAGATTTTTATGAAAAATCATTAGTTGAATATAAAACCTTCATAACAGGAGATCTTTTTAAATCAGAAAATGACTACTATTTTATTAAGAAAGAGTATTTACGACATAATGAAGATTATAGTTACTTTGATTCAAAATATGCCGAAAGCATTAAACCTCTCCTAGATCTTCAAAAAATGGTTGACGATTTAGAGAGAACTTCCTTGGAAAGCTATAAGAAGTATGTTTCATTAGAGGGATTAACTGCCCAAATATTATTTAACGTTGATTCTACAAACATTCTTAAAGGATACAAATCTCTTAATAAGAATTTAAATTTAACTTGGCAAGTAATGCCGATGAAAGATGCTTTTTTTAGCGCCTCAGTAAAATTAGCCGACAATTCTGCTGATTCTACTGCAACAGCTTTAATCGATAGTGTTATTCCCGGTATTAAATCACAAAGTTTGAAAGATTTAGATTCAAATCAAATCACACCTTCACTAAATGAAGGACAAGTAACAGCTCCTTATCCGTTTGGGAGTGTTTCTGGAAAAGTCCGTTTAAATTTAAATGGAGCATGCGTTTATTTCGATAATGTTAATAAATCTGTAGCGGGAACTGATGTAAATAATATAACAGCAAATTTAAGTTTAAACGTTAATTATACATATCAAGTAAAAGTTAGACGCTCATTCACTGCAAAATATAATTTATACAATATGTTGTCCAGAATTGAAAAACAATCAACTAAAGGAGGTTGGATAAAAACTTCTTCACTGCACTCTGTAGTTGAAGATAAAAATTCTGGTGATTGGTTTCACATAAAGTTTGATGGTGATTCATCTGCTTTTCAATACACTCCGCAAGAACAAGATGAAATAACTAAACAAGAAAAAGCATTGCTTGTAGATAGGGCTTTAAAACAGTTCGCCGCAATTAATTCAGGAACTCCACAACCAGCACCTGCTTTAGTTACTCCCCCAGAAAGCGGCTTTATGTATGCTTCAAAGCAGTTAAGGTATTGTCCTCACTTTTATTGTCAAGTTGGATCATTTGTGTTGGGAACATTGTCATCAATATTTGGCAGCTCTACAGCAGTCTCTGAGTTTAAAAATAAAACTAATGTTTGGGCAATAGATCAAATAGATGGTTATCAAATTATAGATCGATCAGGATCATTAACTTTTTCAAGTAAGTTATAAAAAAGGAGAATTTATGAATGTTTTTCTAAGAAATTTTCTAATACTTGCAAACTTTCTACCTTTTTGCACATCCGCTTCAGAACATATTGAAGTTAATATCTCGGCATTTAATGAACCAATTGAAATTTTTGTTGATGGAAATACAATTTTTTATTCATCACTTCCTAAAAATTTAGTAGGTCAAGTAAATTTTCAAGTAAATACCATAGGGACTTTTTATCCCTCAGGTATTACTGATAGTAATTGTGAATTAGTTGAATCAAGAGCAAAAAATGCAGTCAATTCTTTTTTCCCAAATTCTGTCAGAGTGGAACAACGAAATTTAGTGCGAAAATATGGATCTGTAAAATTAAAATTTTCTACAACTGATAGTTTTTATTCAAAACTTTTAAAAAGAAGAATAGTAGAGAAAATTTCTGAAAAACTTAACAATAATTTATCCTATGACTTTAAAGATAATTTTCAAATTGATGAAGCATCTTTTGTAGTTGAGTATGATAAAAATGCTATTTCAAATATAATTGACAATAAAGAAGAAATTAATAAACAACTTTTTAAGGTTACAGATATTAATTTGCTGAAAAAAGGATCTATATCTGTTGAATTAAACTCTTCTGATTTTATTTGTGATTTACACTCTGGAAAAGCAAAAATTAAATTAATTTATCAAGGCAAATACGGAATAAAAAAGAACACTAATTATATACTTAGTAACTCAGAAATTGAACACATAATACTAAACTTAAACAATAATAAAATAAAATATTTCGAACCAAACGTTATAAATTCAAAAGAAAAAAATTTAATTCTTTCTTCACTACTTTTAAAAGAAAGTCTACAAAGTATCAACCGTTCTAATTTAGATATAGATAACTTCTTTCTATTGTTAGAGCAAATAACAAACCAAGACGATGGAAAGATTTATAGTAACCTATCTTCTAATCTTTTCACAATCACAATTGGCGCTGTTGATAATTATCCTTATAAATACACAGGAACCCTAAACTTTGAGATACAAAAACCAAATCTAAAACAAACTCAATAAATATTTATTTTCTAACTAGCAAATGAAATATTTTTCTTATATGGCTCTCCTTATTTATCATCCACAAGTAATTCAGATATACTCCCAATGAATTCTTTATTTCTTTTTTGGCAAATCAATTAATCACACAAACAATTAATTAAAAAAGTTTCCTATCTTAAAGACTATTCTCTGGCAATTTAATAGGTGTATAATAACGATCCAAAAGTTTATTTCGAAATCGATTGAAAGGGTCTACTTTTTTCTTAAGTGAAAAAAATTCTTTGTAATTTGGGTAAGCCTTCATAAATTGATCTTCGCTAGCATGAATTTGATATGGAAGGTAGTAAGTGCCATTTAAAGATAAAGCTTTATCTATTAATTCTTTTGTCCATCTAGCAACTTTATCTTTCTCTTGTTTTTGTAACCCTTGCTTATAATAAATTACAAATGAAAAAACTTCTTCACGCGCCCAACTCATTAAAGAGCCAGTATCAGGTAGAGCATGCCGAACAGAAACATTAATAACATTCACATGAAAGTCATCAAATATTTTTTTCATCATAGGTACAAATTTTTCAAAATTCTTCACAGGAATAAAATATTCTTGCAGCACATAAGTATTTGGATAGCGAATCAAAGGCTCTAGTTCAGCAACATCATAACTCGCTTCATAATTTCTCCAAACTACTTTAGGTTTTGAATACAGCTTAGGTTCGAGTTTATTTCGAACATTAGAACCATGAGGGATAGAAGAAATTGCTGAAATAGTCATAGGTTGCAACAAGTATTTTAAATCTTTTGGAATTAGTCGTTCTTTTACTGTCAATGGTTTCAAAGTTTTAACCCATGTGATTGCTCTAATTTTTTTGAATTCAGGAAGAATAAAGTCTCCATTGTGGAATACAGCATTTGAATCTGACTTAACCGAAGAATAAAAATAGTCCTTATATTTTTCTAACTTTATTTCTTTTACTGATCTTTCAACCTTCGTATTATCAGTAAGGTACAATGTAGCTTCAACTATCACCCCCAAAGCGCCATAGCCTCCAATCGCTCCATAAAATAATTCTTTGTTTTCGCTTGAAGAGCAATTTACCAAACTGCCATCTGCTAACACTATTTTTATAGATTCAACTGAATGAATAATTGGCCCCTGATTCACATACCTTCCATGCGCATTTACACTCAGAGATCCTCCGACAGTAAAATTTGAATAAGTTTGCATAATTTTGAGAGATAAATTTTTCTGATCAATTGCAGTTTGAATATCACGCCAGCGTATTCCTGCTTGGACAGTTATTTTTTTAGCCTTTTCATCAAGAAAAATAATATTATTCATTTTTCGCATATCAATTTGGAGGGCATGTTCTGTGGCAGTCTGACCACCCATACTGTAACGTCCACCACCGATTGAGATTATTCCTGAGGATTTCTTGATCTTTTCCTGAATTTCAAAAACTTGAGTAGGAACAAAGACAGAATCAACCTGAATAGGATTGAGATGGCTAATGTCATTTACAATAATACTTGCAAAGCTAAACACTGAGGGAGAAATTAAATTAAAAAAAATTATTTTAGCTATAATCTTCTTAAGAAAAAACATGATTATCATCCTAGCCAGGAGCGAGAGTTCTGTTATACTCTTAAGCTTTTTTACCAAAAAAAAAGCAGTAAGACTAAATCTTACTGCTTTTTTTATAATGGCGGGATGGACGGGACTTGAACCCGCGACCTCCGGCGTGACAGGCCAGCGTTGTAACCAACTCTACTACCACCCCACTCGTGTGAATCTGTATGCCAGAGTCAAATTATGAATGCAAGTGGTTAAATCACTTTTTTTTTAAAATTTGATAAATAATGTATTTCAATCACTTATGTGGAGAAAAAAGACCTCCAAAGAGGATATACAAGCCAAAAAGGATGGCAAGCCCTGCGATTACATAGTAAAATATTGTAAATATTGAGAATTTCTTCTTGTTGTTCTTTTTATTTGTTTTTTGACCAGATTTGTACTGTCCAGAATGTTGGATTCTTCCAGAGTGTCCACCCTTAATATTTCTAGCCAAGGTGTCTTGCTGACTTCGACCTGATGTTCCATTTTTATGTTTTTTGTGTTCAGATTTATTCTTATGATCGCTCATCTGGATGATTTTTCCTCCAGAATTATGGTCACTTGAGTGCAATTTAAACATATTTACAGAAAACAAACTCTTCATTTTTATGAGCTCCTCAAAAGAGAAGTATTCTCAGAAAATCAGCCAATAATATTATTTTTATTGCGTTATATTCAATATACAGTAAAAAATTTAATCCTCAAATATGTTTGTTGACATTTTCATCATATTACCATGCATACTAGAGTTGCTTCTAAATAACTGAATTTTAGTGCATTTTTCTTGAAAATAACTCAATGAAAAATCATTTTTAAACAAAAATAAAGGATATCCCTGCATATCTCTTACACAAACCACGTCGGTTGCGGTTCTTGCTTCAGAAATTTCTTCATTCGAAGCATTTGTCCAGCGTGCATGCTTAAACGGCAAGGAATCTAATGAACAATCAACATTATATTCATTTTTTAAGCGAAAGAGAAGCACATCAAATTGCAGAACCCCAACAGCCGCCAAAATAGGGTCACTGGCCGAGCGACTCTCATCTATGAACATTTGGACTGTACCTTCTTGACACAACTGAACTAATCCCTTCAACAATTGCTTTCTCTTTAAAGCACTTGTCGTTCTAACGACAGCAAAATTTTCAGGCGCAAATGAAGGTATTCCTTCAAACTCAAAACTCGCACCTTCTATTAAAGAATCGCCAATAGAAAACACCCCAGGATCATAAATACCAACAACATCTCCTGCATAAGCTTTTTCTAAAGTTGTTCTATCTTGAGCAAAAAATTGCTGTGGAGTAGTAAGCCGTATTTCACGATTTAAACGCGGAATAGTTACGTTAAGACCTGTTTCATAACAACCGCTTACAATTCGTAAAAAAGCTATTCTATCGCGGTGTTTTGGGTCCATATTAGCCTGAATTTTGAAAATAAACCCGCTAAAATCTGTTGAATAAGGGTCAATTTTACCTTGGCTGCTGCCTTTTGCTGAAGGAGGAGGAGACATTGAAAGAAACTTTTCTAGAAATAAGCGGACACCGAAATTAGTCATGGCTGCGCCAAAAAAAACAGGAGAAAGCTCACCCTTCAAAAATCTTTCAGCTGAAAATTCATCACCCGCCATTTCGAGCATTTCTAATCCGTCTAAAGACTCACTCAGTAAGTCTTGTGGAACAAGTTGCGAAATACTTTCTTTATCTGCAAGAGGAATAATTCTTGCCGCTGTTTCAGTGGTTGTATTTCTTCCCTCAAAGTAGTGAAGGGTCTTTGTTTCTCTTTCTATAATCCCTTTAAATCTTTCACCTGAGGATACAGGCCAACTCATGGGATAGGTAGCGATTCCTAAAACACTCTCAATTTCATGCATAAGCTCTAAGGGATCACGCGATTCTCTATCCAATTTATTTACAAATGTAAAAATTGGGATTCCCCTTAATTTACAAACTTCAAATAACTTAATTGTTTGCGGTTCTACCCCTTTTGCAGCATCTATTAACATGATAGCAGCATCTGCTGCAGCCAGGGTTCTATAGGTATCTTCAGAAAAATCTTGGTGCCCAGGAGTATCAAGTAAGTTACAAATATAATTACGATATTCAAAATTCATCACACTTGTAGAGACAGAAATACCACGTTGCTTTTCTAGTTCCATCCAGTCTGAAGTAGCAAATTTCTTTGATTTTTTTGCTTTTACAGAACCGGCCAAACGTATAGCACCACCAAGAAGTAATAATTTTTCTGTCATTGTGGTTTTTCCGGCGTCAGGATGTGAGATGATAGCAAACGTTCTCCGTCTGTTTACTTCTTCTCTGAGTAATTGTTTGTCAATGGAAGACATATGTTTCTCCTATGGGGATACTAAAATGACTGCTTTTTGCTAGCACAATTTTGACACTATGGGAATTTCAGAGGTACAAGATTGCGAGGATACTTGAGAACAGGTGAATCACTACAAGCACCAAGAGGCGTCTTTCATGAATCAGGTAAGTTTACTACAACTTAGAGAAATAGCAGACCAATTAATACTATTGTCTGGCACATTCCAAATAAAACCCCACTATCTTCGAGCTAAGCAAATTAGGCAAGCCGATAAATCGTTAGTCGCAGTAGATGCTTTCTTTTCACAAGATTTAGCTTCAGAGGCAAAACAATGGAAAGAATCCATCGAAGGTTTAACAATTCTTAGAAAAAAATTACAATCTGTCGAAGAAAAACAAAATGAAATTGAAGAACTTCAAGCTAGAATTGCAAGTTTAACAAAAAATATTCAACCTTGGATTGCTCTAGAAGATACCGAACGGCAAAAGATCATCCAAAATGCTAAACGAGCACAAGAATTCATTAACAATAATTTAGAAAAAACGGAAGCACATATTATCCATCGTTATAACCGCTTTTCTGCCCTAAAGGATCTCTCTCCTTATGCAGATAATGCAAACTATCTTTGTGAGGCTGTATTTCATTTTGAAAATAGAGAAAAATATGAGTTAAATATTGATAAAGTTGAAAAGAAAAAAATAGCTGCAACCGAAAGACTAAAAACTGTAAATCGAGGATTCTGGTTGGCTATTATATTTTGTATTTTTATTATAACAATTCCTATTTGTTCTTTGTTTGCTTTAAGTTTATGGAAAAGAAAGAAAGATATTGAAAATCAAATTGTCAATTCCGAAGAAATATTAAGACGCGAAAATAAAAGATTAATTTCTGCCGAAGAAGGCTCCGTTGTTGCCCAAGATATTCGTTCTATTTTAGGAGAAATTTCATTAGAGCAAATTCGTGATACACTAGCAGAAGTTCGTGATTTACGCGCTGAGTTTCAAGGGCCAGAAAGAACAACAAGTTCCACAGCTATTTTGTTAAGTTTCATTGATCTGCACAAAATAAAATTAGAAGAATTATTTGGTAATATTCCAGAAAACCCAATTAAAACATTTAAGTGGTTAGCTGATTTTGTTTCTAAATACCAAAATATGGAAGTAAATATTAATCAATTAGAGACCAGAAAGAATGAAGTTATCCAGCAACAAAAACAACTCACAAAAGGGTATTCACCAGAAATTTTAATAAATAGTATAAAAAAACTTGAATTGGTTATTTTTCACACTATGCAATTTCCTTTTACAGAAGACAATAAAGATTTCTTCGCAGAGTTATGCATAAAAATACCTCCAGTTTTATCTCAAGTAAGAGAAGTCTTATTTTTTGTCAGTCGCAGCCATCCTATAGATCCTCAATATTGGAATAATTTAAAATTAAAAATTCAAGGTTTTTCAAACACTATGTCATTGTGCGTATTAGATGCTGAAATTGGACAACTAGATAATTCATCAAGTGATACATTACCTGAAAAAGCAAAAATTCAAGCGAATAGTTAGTTTAAAAACAAGCCATATATTTGACATAAATAAAATTAGAAACTTAAAATAAATTTCATAATAAAAGAATAATTAGTATAATTAGACTATAATTGTATATTACTAAATACAAGGCTGAATTATGAAATACTATTACCGTTGTTTAGTTATTTTCTTTTTATTTAGTTCAATTGCTTATGCTGATGGCGAAGAAAATAAAATATCATTTGATTTTGCGAAGATGTCCATATCAACTTTTGGAGTTTCTACTACAAATCAAGAAGAGCAAAATGGTAGTTTAAAAGCTGAAGTAAATGCACGAAAAAATGCAATCCAAAATATTGAAACTTATTTTAAAAACACTTGTAGCAAAATTGAGAAAGGTCAATTAGGCACAAAACCAGAATGGGAAAAGTTTTTTCATTCCCAAGGCAGTGAAATATTTTCAAATGGCATTGTAAAAGTTTCCCTTGCTGCTCCTTACAGAGATATTATAAAAACACCCAGTAATTCAAAGAAAAAACCAGTAACCACAGAAGATGGAAAGAAAATTGCATTTTCAATGCTATTTACAATTCCTGGAAGTATCGTTCAATGTGGTGCTATTATTTTAGATGTTGGAAATAATAAAAAAGTTTTAGTGTCTCCAACGAAAGTTGTTTCCTCCGCTATTGGCTTAACTGTTGTAAAATTAGCTTATGATGGAAAGTCGGAATTAAAAGCAGCTTCTCCAGAAGATGCTGCTATTTTACAAAATACAACACTTGCAAAGGAAGCATATGTACCTGCTAGTGTTATTCCTGTTACAGTTATCGTTCCAGGACAATAGTTTTGCTCAGCAAAAAAAGAAAATAATTGATTCTCAACACAATACTTATAAAGAAGATTTGCCAACTATTGTATTTGTTTGTGAATACTGTAGCTTGAAAAAAGAAAAAATTTCTTTGGAGGTAAACTTTACACACATCTCTGAAATAGATAGGTTTAAATATGTTTTTTCGTCGGAATGGAATCAAGATTCTCAGTTAATTCTTAAAAAACAGCAAGATACTGAATATCAAATTTCAGGAACAAAATCTTGGCCTCCAAAAGTACCTCATTCACTCTCTCCGTTAAAAAATAAAAAAGGATTGCTTGTATTTCGAAACTATCAATCCATAGCTGAAAAACATCAGCCATATTTTGAAAATTACGTTTTATTTTATCATGATCATGTTTATATAGCAGAAAAAGTTAGTGAAATTCAGAACTCCTTAAATACTTCAGATCCCAATTTAAATAAAAGGGATGGAATCAGGTTTTTCATTACCAAAGAAATATCAGGGGAAAGCATTAAAGATTTAGAAAAAGTAATAAAAAACTTTACAGCCGATAAAAATTCAATAATTATCCCTTATCAAGTCACTTCTGAGGGGGTTAGATACAAAAGTGATATAGATGTTAACCAAAAAATGCGAACCATAAAACAAATAAATCAGTTCGTCCCTAATTTATCTGCACAAGCCCCCAAAGGAACAACTGACATTATTGAAATTACAAGAGTCAAATGAAGAACTTTAATAATACTTTTTTTCTTACAATTACTGCTTATATTTTGTTTATAGAAAATAAAAAATCCAATAAATTGCAAAATGAACACAATTTTTATGTAAACTTAATTCCAGAATTATCTCAACAAAAAATTAATATTTTCTTACCTGAACTAGACAGCAAATTATGTGAAGAAATTTTTCAGTCTGCTAAAGTCTTGTGTGACTTTGAAGCACTTACTTTTTTACCGGATGAATCAAAAAGTGATTATGAAAAATCGAAACAAAGAGTTAAAGAATTATTACAAAATGTTTTATTTAATGACTTATTTATAAAATATAAATCAAATAACTTATTTTTTGAAAATTGGCGCTTATTAATAGGTATGTTTGTCACTTTTTCAGAATGGTGCGATAATATTGATTTTTATAAAGAAAATTTCGATACACAACTTATATTATTGAAAGAATCTCCATTAATATCATTCAACCAATTTTAATATTTTATAGGTTAAAGTTATGAGTATACAAAAACAATTATGGACATTTATCAGTCATGAATTAAATTTGCAGACAAAAACTATACAGTTAAATGAAAATGAACATCACTATGCTTTTCATGTTCTTCGCATATCTGTTGGAGATGCCGTAGAAGTAACTAATTGTAAAGGTATTAAGGCAAAAGGTATTGTTGAAAAATCCTCTAAAAAAGAAATTATAATTAAAATTATTGAAGTTATTAAATTAGACATATCAAAGCTAAAAGTAGCATTAATATTAGCATATCCAAAACCAACAACATTGGAAGAAGTGGTTTCTAGCGCATCTGAATTAGGTGTAAATGAAATCCATATTTTTAAAGCAGACCGTTCTGCAACAAAAGCACCAATTAAACTAGAAAAACTTAAAATAGTAAGCGATGAAGCCGTAAGAATTAGTAAAAGTAGTTATTCTGCTGAAATATTTTCTTATGAAAGTTTAAATTCTCTAGCTGAAAATTTAGAACTAAAAAACAGCAAAGAAAATTTAATTTTATTCTGTGATGAATCGCATGTGTATGAAGGTAAAATAACAAATTCAATATTAACTAAAATAAATAAAAACTTTGAAAAAAATACACAAAATATTTATATAGTAATAGGTCCTGAAGCTAGTTTTTCTGATAATGAAAGAATAATACTTACTAAAAAAATACAAGCAATACCAGTTTCTCTTGGGGCTAATATTTTACGAGTACCTAATGCAGCACTAAGTGCATTAGGTGTTGTGTTGAATTATATAAATGATTTAAAAACCATCTAAACTTAAAATAGTTTTGTATTTCTCTGGTCTTCTATCCCTGAAAAAGCCCATTCCAGCTCTAAAAGTTGAGGCTTCAGATAAATTTAACTCAGCATAAAGAATGGTTTCTGAGTTTTTATCCGCTTCAGTTAATTTATTTCCCATATAGTCACAAATAAAAGAACTACCATAAAAAGTCATATTTTTTTCAGTCCCAACTCTGTTAGGTGCAGCTAAGTAAACAGAATTACAAACTGCATGCCCAATCATTGCTCTTTGCCACATGTCTTTTGTATCAATAGCGTGAGCTTCAGGGGGTTCACTACCAATTGCTGTTGGATAAAGCAGTAGATCTGCACCCAATAAAGTCATAATTCGAGCCGATTCAGGAAACCATTGATCCCAACAAATTCCTACTCCAATTTTTCCATATTTAGTATCCCAAACTTTAAAACCAGAATCACCAGGATTAAAATAATATTTTTCTTGATAGCAAGGCCCATCAGGTATATGTGTTTTCCGATATACGCCCAATATTTCTCCGCTCGCATCAATCATGGCAAGGCTATTAAAATATGCTTGACCAGCTTTTTCAAAAAAACTGATTGGCAAAACAACATTGTATTCTTTTGCAATAGATTGAAAATGACTTAGAAAAGGATGGTTTGTAACAGGTGAAGCTAAAGAAAATAAGTGATCATATTGTTCTTGACAAAAATAGTGATTTTCAAATAACTCAGGTAATAAAATAATTTTTGCATTATTTATTACTGCATTCTTAATAAAATCAGTCGCTTTCTTGATATTTTCTTCTAAATTATTTGACATTTGCATTTGTATAATAGCTAACTTTACAACGTTACTTAACATTAATTATCTCCAAAGCTTTCCAGAAGGCTGTTGTTGGGTAACACAGTGAAAAGAGCCACCACCTTTAATTATATTTTTAGAACTTAAGCCAATTACTTTTCTATTTGGAAATAATTTTTCTAATGTTTTTAAAGCAATTGAATCATTAGGATCTTGATATGTAGGGACAACTACAAATTCATTGCCTATATAAAAATTTGCATAAGTACAAGGTAATCTTTTTCCTTCTATTTCCATTCTGTTTTTTGGTAGAACTAAAGGAATTAAATTAAAATGATTGCCAAATTTATCGGTTGCTGTTTGTAAAATTTCGAAATTATGCAACATAGTTTTATAATTAGGATCAGCCTTATCATCTGTTATTGAATACACAATAGTTTTTTCATCAACAAATCTAACTATTGTATCAATATGTCCATCAGTATGATCACCTTCTAACCCATTTTCTAGCCAAATAAGTTTATCAATACCTAAATAATTTTTTAAATAAACTTCAATATCTTTTTCAGTTAAATTTGGATTCCGCATTTTACTTAATAAACATTGTTTAGTTGTTAATGCCGTTCCTTTACCATTTACGTCTAAGGAACCGCCTTCCATAACAATTTCAGTTTGAAAAAAATTTAAATTTAAAATATTCGCCAGTTGGAAAGGAACTAAATTATCTAATTGCCAATTAAACTTTTGTCCCCATGAATTGAATTCCCATTTAACAAAAGAAACAGATTCAGAGTTTTTTACAAAAATCGGGCCATTATCTCTAAACCAAACATCATCAAGTGGTATTTCGTGAATAGTTACATTATTTAAATTATTTATTTTGCGAATAGCGCTTTCTTTTGCTTCTTTATCCCTAACAATCAAATGAACTGGTTCAAATTTCGCTACTGTTTTAACAAGCTCAGCAAATTCATCGCGCACATTGTTTAAATAACCAAACCACATTTCATCATCGAAAGGCCAACAAGTCCAAGTAGCAGCATGTAAACTCCATTCTGCAGGCATTCCAAACTCATGTTCTATTGGTAAACCTTTGACTGAATTTGACATTTCATTTTCCTTATAATTATTGGTAAAAAATAAAAAAGACTCAATAACTTGAGCCTTTTACATGAAGGAGATCTTTAAGTCTAGATAATTGTGCTCCTGAACATACTTAACCTCCTTTAAATACCCTTGCAGTAACAGTTTTAATTTCTTGTTGAATAACTATTATTTTCTTGGCTTCAATAATGTAATCTTTGATAGCATCATAAGCTTTTCTCTCATCACCGCCATGAGCTAGCCATTGAGCTATTGTATTTCCACTTATAAAGTCGTTTGCAAAACCAAATACAACCTTATTAGCTTCCCTATATGCAGTCTCACTATCCATTCCTTCGTCTTCAAAACAAACTTGCGCAAAATTAAGTGCCCTGTGTACGGTATCCTCAACATAAGAAGATTGCACCCCTCTGGCTCGATGAACACTATCTTTCGCTTTGAATTTAGTTTTTGGCATACAACACCTCTTTCTTAGTTTCGGCAGAATGACGAAAAAAGAAAATATGCGTTGCAATATTACACTAGTTTATTGAATTATTGATTTAATTGATTTTCCAAAGCCGTTTGTATTTTTCCCGAATTACACTTGTTGGCTCAATTTGCGACTCTTGAATCTCTTTTAGAAAATTATGATCCAATAGAATTGGTTCTAATATTACTTTTGTGTCTTTTTGATTGCTAAATTGATGATACAATTCATTCGCAATTTGCCAGCCTTGCGCATACAAAGGTTCAGCAACCGAAGCATATTGCTGGGTTGTTCCTTTTTTAATTCTTCTTATGGCTTTTAACGAACCATCACCAGCAGCAATAGATATAATATCAGTTCTTGGATTTTCTATATCAAAATAAATATCATTTATAGCAATAGAATGAGTCCATTTATTTTTAAATTCAGCATTTAACTTATTAATTTCTGTTCGCATTAAATTTTCTGCATTTGCAATTGGCATATCAACGACTTTTAAGAGGTGACAAAATTTGCATTTTTTTATTTCATGCTGAATAAGCTCTGCTTTATAACGAGCTATCTTAAATTGATTATCAGTAAAAACTACAATACCTACATTTTTTAATTTTGTTTTATATATTTGTTCTACAGCTAAATTTATAACATCTTTAGGATCAGTAGTTATATTGTAAATTAGTTTATTTTTATCAAAACCAATTATTTCATTTGCATGCCATCCAATTAATTTAATATTATTCTTTTTAGCTTCAAGAAGTAATTTTTCTTCATTATCTATTTGATGACCAGCAATTACTATTGCACTTGGCTTTTCTAATATACTTTCTCGGAATAATTCTGAGAATTGAATTGCATCTCCTTCTGCATCCAGCTTTTTTATATTCCAGTGTAACAAGTCAACAGCTTCTTCAAAAGAACGAAAAACTTTTGAAATACCACCATTTTTAAAGTCATACCCTATAAATAATATATTTTTTGAAATTTTACTCTGTACTTCTTGAGCAATCACAGGAAAGAAAAGAAAAAGGAATATAGACATTACAATTTTTGATAAATTTAACCACATAAATTGGTATCCTCAAACTTATAACAGTTCATCATTTTTAAATAAATTTGTTATAAATAAAGAATAAATCAATTCATTTTAAAAAGCTACTTCAGAAAAAGTACATTTATTTTGTACGCGGAGAATTCCCTTTCTAAAAACTTTCAGAAAATGAGTTTATTAAAAAGGGAGAAATTCAAGTTCTATCTAATCAGCATATTTTGGAAATTCAGAAAAGTTAAAAACTATTATCTTTTTTTCTTCGCTGATTTTCTTTTCACACCAACTTTTTCTTTCAGAGAGGAGGCAACTCTAAAGCTAACTTTTTTCGAAGCTGGAATTTTAATTTCTTCGCCAGTCTGAGGATTCCGACCTTTTCTCGCGGCTCTATCCTTTACTTGTAGAATACCTAGTTTATCAATACGAACTTTTTTACCTGCAGCAACATGATCTTCAATGGCATCAAGAAAAGCTGCTATAACTTCTTTAGTTAATTTTTTTGGTAACTGATCAAATCTTGAAGAAACCTCAACAGTTAAAGCAGATGTAGAAACTGTTGCAACTTTTCTTTTTGACATAAACATCCTCTCATATGAAGGTTAAATAAAACTGTTGTTATAGTTGCCTGAAATGACATATATATCAAGAGGCAAAGTATAATTTTTTATTTCCCATTGTACCATGGGAAAACTTTGAAACCAAAATGTTCAAAGGAATTTTTCTTCGGAGTTATGTAACCATGATACAATCTATTTTATCAATCCAATCTTGTGTGAGCTATGGACATGTGGGGAATAGCGCTGTTACCTTCCCATTACAACGCCTAGGAGTCGATGTTTGGCCGATACATACTGTTCTATTTTCTAATCACACTGGTTACGGACAATGGGGTGGTAGAGTTTTTGACATTGCCGCAGTTCGCGATGTGTTTTTGGGAATTAAAGAACGAGGAATCTTACATAGATGTAAAGCTTTATTAAGTGGTTATATGGGTTCTCAGGAACTTGGAAATGTCATGATCGAGGCAATTGAAGAACTAAGAGCATTAAATCCCGAAACAATATACTGCTGCGATCCTGTAATGGGTGATGTAGGAAGAGGTTTTTTTGTTAAGGAAGGAATACCTGAATTTTTTAAGGAAACAATGCTAAAATATGCGACCATAATAACTCCTAATCATTTTGAACTTGAATATTTAAGTGGTCGTAAAATAACTTCTTTAGAAGAAGCAGTTAACGCCGCAAAAGAAATAATGCAAAAAGGCCCTGAAGTTGTGTTAATTACAAGTCTTTTATTAGGCGGTGAAGAAAATAAAAAAATCAATATGGTTGCTGTGAATAATAAATCTGTCAGTATAGTAACAACTCCATATATAAATATTAGCTTAAATGGAACTGGAGACATTACTGCTGCTTTATTTACTTATTTTTATATTAACTACAAGAAAGACATTACTAAAGCATTAGAAGATACTGTGTCCCGTGTATTTAGTATTATAGAAAAAACTTATGAAGAAAAATCAAAAGAACTCGTTTTAATAAAAGCACAGGATTATTTAATAAATCCAAAACATAAATTTAAAGCAAATTTAATTCAAAGCTAATAAACTAATCCATTGTACTATTGCCTGAATGATGATCTGAATGATGTGAGCTTCTATTTCTAAAAAATTTTTTTTCTACATATGCAATAAAAGATAAAAATAAGATTAAGGATATTGTTATTACAATAGTCGATAGAAAAATACCGTATCCTACTAAAATTCCCAATGCAGAAACAGTCCAGATAACCGCAGCAGTTGTTAAACCCTGAACTTTACTTGATGATTTAAATATAGCTCCTGCACCAATAAAACCGATTCCTGAAACAATTTGCGCAACTATTCTAGTTACATCTGCTGTTGGAATAGAATTTGCTGAACCATAATCTGACATCATTAATGAAACTGCTGTAAAAATGGCTGACGCAGCACATATAAGTGCATTTGTTTTAATTCCTGCTAATTTTCCTCGATATTCCCTTTCAGCCCCAACTAAAGTTCCAATAATAAGAGCAACTCCAACTTTAGGAAGCAAATAAAAAAGGATATCAATTTCTGGTATGTAGTGTATTGGTAGAGCAAATTGTAAAGCCATCAAAAAAACCTTATTTTAACTCAAAATAGCCAATATTATTATTGTTGAAATAAATAATAATTTGTTTGTAAATTTTTCATTCCTAGCCAAAGATATGACCAAATTTCATTTTTATGAACTCCAACCGAAATAAGCCCTATAAACTTTCGGAGTTTTTATGACAGACAAAAAAAGTGTAATAAATGAAACTGATTTAGAAAGGCATATGAATGATCAAGCTGCAAGAGCAGAGAGTGCAGGAATTGCCCAAAAAAAATTTTTTAACTTCCAAAAATTAATTACAAAAGTTTATTCTCTTTCTGATAAAGAATTTGACATAGCATTTAGTACTTTAGAAACAATGTTAGAAAATTTTAATAATAAGAAAAAAGAAACTGAAAAAGAAAATAAACTTGATAAACAAAAAGAAAAATCAATAGAAATATTAACAAATAAAAAAACAGTTATTGAAACTCAGAAAAATAAATAGAAAATGTTTGATTTTTTGATCTAAAAACTACAGATGTTGGTTTCAAAATATTTTGAGCAACATAACCAACCCATTTCACCTCAATTTGTGTATCATGAGCAAAAAATCCATAGTAAAATTTACTATCAATTGCAACTGCATAACCATTATCTTTGGCTGTTACTGAAACATAACTTTGTACTTCTATATCTTTGCCTGAAACATCAATATTTGAAATAGAAAAATATTTGTTTTGCTCAAAATTGTTTACTTCTTTATCAATATTAGTTTGAATATTTTCACTGTATTCTTTCCTAACTTTTTCTTTTACAATATATAAACCATCATTACTTTTTTGAGTTTTGAATGCATATTCTCCACACATAAAACTTCTAATTCCATTGGCACCAAGTTTAGAAAAAAGTAATGAAAATTGTTCGAAGTAATCATTCGATATAGATATATTTTTATCCGCTGAATATGAAATATCTGTTCCATCTAATTGAAATGAAAAAAATTCAGTGCCTAATGGTCCTATTACACTGGATTTTAGTAAAGAAAAGTTTTTTTCCCATATCCCTTCGATTTCAATAGGTGGAAGACGGAGACTTTCAGTACTAAAATCTGCCAAAAATTGTGGATTTTTACCAACAAAACAACGATTTTGAATTATTTGCGAAATTTTTAATACTTGATCATCATTTAAAACAGGAACAAGCTCATGTTTTTTTTTCATTGTAACACAAGAGGTTAGCAATATAATTAATGTAACTATTATACTTGTATTTAATTTATTCATTAATTTTTCACCATTAATTCAAAAGCTATCTTATTTATTTTTTCCCCTGTTAAATTTTCAACTGTTCTTAATCCAGTTGGCGAAGTGATATTAATTTCTCCAATTTTATTTCCTATCAAATCTAAACCAGCAAAAACTATATTCATACTTTTTAAAAAGAGACCAACTGATTCACATAATTTTATCTGTTCTTTTGACATCTCTCTGATATGCGCTGTACCGCCTTGGGCAAGATTAGACGCAATTTTACCGTGCTCTGGAATTCTTACAAAATCGCCGATGATTACACCGTCAGCAATTAAAACCCTTCTATCACCTTCCGTATGAATTTCTTTTAAATAAGGTTGAACAAGATATTTTTGCTTTAAATGATTATGAATGGATTGTTTGTCTAAGAATGCAATAAGATCATTCATATTAGTAAACAATTGAACATCCTCACCTCCATGTCCTAACCATGGTTTGCAAATAATTCCATCATCAAATAAATTTATATTTTCTTTCAAATATTTTTCAATAATAGAAATATTTTCTGATAAACATGTTGGAATAACATTATTTTTGTTAATAACTCCTGAACTCAAAGCTTTCCAATGCAAAGCTTTTTCGTGATACGCAAGCAGAACTTCAGCTGGATTTAAAATTTTAACTTTAGTTTGCGTCGCTAAAATCCAACAAAGATCTTTATAGCCTTCATTAAAAGGAGGATCTTTCCTAATAAAACAATAGTCAAAAGATGAAAAAGAAACTAAATTCTTTTTTACTTGCTCATAATTAATATTATTTATATTTATTTCTTTTATTTCATTGAATTGATTTAAATAAATTTCTTCATTTAAAAAATGTATATTTTTATCTTCACACCAAAAAACTTCCCAATTTTTAGCGATTGCCGCTTCTGCTAAAGCAAGACTAGAATCTGATTTTAAATTTACTTTTTCCAATTTATCAGCAATAATTAGCAATTTTTTTTTCATAAAAGCCAACTTTCTAAAATTATGACTCAAAACAGTACAAAGGTATATTAAGTGTTTCCAAAAGGCAAACAAAAGCTTGCCCCATATTCCTATAAGATGTTATAAATTATCTTGAATTAATTTGTCACCTTAAAAAGGAGTGAACCAATGATTGATTATAGAAAGCTTGGTTTTGTTTCAGCAAAACAACATACTATCTGTGAACTTGACGGTAATATGCTCATTGAACATGTAATTACTCGTGAAGGATTTAGCGATCATTATTCTATATTATATCAGAAAAGAGCTCCTACACATGAAGTTAAAACTGAAATTTATAAAACAGATAATCCTTTTTTTCCAAATTGCAACAAATTAAACTCAACAGAATTAAAAAGAAGACATTTTCAAACTCCACTTCTAAAAAAAGAAGGAAATTTATTAGAAGCAAGAGCAACATTACTAATAAATGATAGCTGTTCTGTAGGTATTACAAATTTAACGAAAAATGATGAGCATTTTTTTTCAAATGCAGATGCTGATGAATTATATTTTATTTCCGAAGGAGAAGGAATTTTACAAACCATAATGGGTGAATTAGATTATAAGAAAGGGGACTATCTGTTTATACCCAAAGCCATTCCTTTCCGATTTTTACCCGCTATGAAAACAAATATGCTCATTATTGAAGGTAAAAATAAATTTGGCATTCCAGCAGAATTTAAATTACCCAACGGACAAATAAAACTAGATTCCCCATACAATCATCGGGATTTTCATGCTCCAAATAGACTTTTATCAATAAAAGATAATGAAAATTTTTCATTTATAATTAAAAAAGATAATACACTAACCAGACATGAATACACAGATTTTCCCTATAAAGTTGTTGGATGGGACGGATGGTATTGGCCTTTCTCGTTCTCGGTTTATAACTATCAACCTAAAACTAGCTCAGTCCATTTACCACCCACAGTACACTCAGTTTTTAGCGCTAATAAGTTCTATGTCATGAATTTTGTTCCAAGAATGCTTGATTATCACCCTAAAGCAATCCCTTGTCCGTGGCCACATTCCAGCTTAGATTGTGATGAAGTTATTTTTTATGTCAGCGGCGATTTTACCAGCAGAAAAGGAATATCTAACTATTCTATTAGTTTCCATCCATCTGGGATTCCCCATGGTCCTCACCCAGAGCGTTATGAACAAAGCATTGGCGCAAAATATACTCAAGAACTTGCAATAATGGTTGACACATTTGAACCTTTATTTGTAACTGAAGCTGCAGGGATACTTGAAGATAAAAAGTATCATTTTACCTGGGATAGTCCTAATCATCTATAATTATTAAATAGAAATGGCTTAAAGAATGGCTCACAAAGAATCTGATAAAACTTATAATATAGTTTTAACTGGCGGTGGTACAGCTGGACATGTTTGGCCACATTTTGCATTATTTGAAGCAGAAAACTCTCCCTTATATAAAGCTTCCAACGAAAAAAAAATAAATGTTTATTATGTCGGCTCCCAAACAGGCATGGAAAAAGATTTAGTTACTACGAATAAACCCAATTGGCATTATTTCTCTATTTCAACTGGCAAATTAAGAAGATATTTTAGTCTTAAAAATTTTTCAGATCCTTTTTTAATTCTTCTTGGTATTCTCCAAGCTTTTTTCTTTCTTGGAAAAGTCAAAGCATCTATTGTTTTTTCTAAAGGAGGATTTGTTTCAGCTCCCGTAGTATGGGCGGCGTGGTTAAGAGGAATTCCTATTATTATTCACGAAAGCGATGCTACACCTGCATTAGCTACTAAATTAACAGTCCCATTTTGCAATAAAGCGCTTGTTTCATTTCCAGAAACTATTAAAAAATTTCATCCTTTTTTTCAAAATAAAGTATTAGAAATAGGTTTACCTATACGCGAATCTTTATTTTCTGCTACAAAAGAAGAAGGTCTTAAATTTTTCTCATTACCTAACAACCGAAAAACCATTTTAATTTTTGGTGGTAGTTTAGGTGCACAAAGTCTGAATCAAAAAATGTACACAATTATTCCCGAGCTACACAAGAACTATAGTATTATTCATATTGTTGGTAAAGGTAACAGACAAGAACTACCTGGGCTTGAATATTATCGCCAGCTCGAGTTTCTTACAGACGGAATGAAATATGCTTATAGTGCTGCTGATTTGGCAATTTGTAGAGCAGGAGCGAGTAGTATTTTTGAATTAGCTGCAGCAAAAGTTCCTATGATTCTAATTCCTTTAGGTCTACATGCAAGCCGTGGCGATCAAATTATAAATGCAAGAATATTTATGAATAAAGGATGGGCTCAATCAATTGACGAAAATACCTTTCAAAATGACTCCGCCATTCAATTAATAGATTCTACTTTTAACTCTTTGGAAGAACGAAAAGTTGCTTTAGAAACTTCACCAGCTAAAGACTCTGCTTTAAAAACGGGACAAATTATCTGGGAAACTATGATAAAATATGGAGATATTTAAAAAATAATGACTCTAAAGTTTACAAATGATTTACAAAAATTTTTTATTACCGAGCAAAAAGATGCTGATTCAGTTGAATTTTCTGTAAATTTAGAAAATTTAGATTTAATTACAAAAGAAATTAGTCTTTTTTTCCAAGCAGGAGATTGGCTTTTTCTTGATGGAGATCTAGGCTCAGGTAAAACTACTTTTGTTAAAAATTTGTTGGAAAATTGGTATTCAAGTGAGAAAGGCTCTAGTCCCACTTTTTCAATTCTAAATATATTTCAATTAAGCAATTCAAGAAATAATATAGAAAAAATAGTGCATCTTGACTTATATCGAATTAAAAATGGAAATGAATTATTTTTTCTTGGACTAGAAAATGAATTTTCGTTAAAAAATTCATTTTGTATCTTTGAGTGGCCTTATAATATTGAAATTGAAGAATATAATTCTTTTTTTAAGATAACAGGCTGCCAACGTCCTAAAAGAATTTTTGAAATATCTATTGAATTAGGTGAGCAAAATAATTCTAGACTGTATTGCATAAAAAAAATAAATCTTTAATTTCATTCTTTACATGTGTCAAATATTTAATTTTCTTAATCTAAAAAAATAATTTACAATATATTAAGTTCCTTAATTAAAGGAAGTAATATGAAAATCAAATTATTTGCATTTATAGTAAGTATATTTTTCATTTATACAGCTTCTGCAATAAAAATCACATTTTTAGTCCCAGGTAAATCGAATGAAGATTTTTGGGTAACAGCAGCAGAATTTACCAGAGCTGCTGCAGTAGAACTTGGATTTGACTATGAAGTTTTATATGCCGAACGTGATAGAGAAAACATGATAGATCTTGTCTATAAAATTGCCAGCGAAACAAATAAACCTGACTTTGTTTTAATAGTGAATGAAAAAAACTCGGCACCACAAATGCTTAAAATATTGAATAATAATAATATTAAAACATTTCTAGTACATGTAGATTTAACAGATGATCAAAAAAAAGTTATAAAATATCCAAGAAGTATATATAAAAATTGGATTGGAACTGTTGTTGCAGACAACGTTCCTGCCGGATACCAAATTATGAATGAAATGTATAAAAATATTCCAGAAAATTTAAAATCAAAAAAAATGTTTAAATTAATTGCAATCAATGGAGATAAAGAAACAAAAACATCTCTCGAAAGAGAAAAAGGTTTATATAAATTTTTAAATGAAAACAAGAGTATTCAACTTCTCCAGATAATAGCAGCTGAATGGGATAGGGATATAGCTTATCAAAAAACAAATCACATGTTTGATAGATACAAAGATATTGATTTTATTTGGGCTGCTAATGATCCAATTGCATTAGGAGCATTAAAAGCAGTCTATAACCATCAAAAGCTACCAGGTAAAAATATTTATATCGGCGGATTAAATTGGTCAAAAGAATCTTTAGAAGAAATAAAAAAGGGAACAATATCTACTTCACTAGGTGGACACTTTATTAATGGAGCATGTGCAATTGCAGTTATCTTCGACTATCTTAAGGGAATCGATATTAATAGTTCTAATTACGAAATGAAGATAAATTTTTTCTCACCTATTGGAAAAAAAGAGGTAGATGAATATTTTAAATATTTAGATAAAAGCAATTGGAATAAAATTAATTTTAAGAAATATACAAAATTCTATAACAAAAATTTAAAAGAATATAAATTTAACCCCAAAGAAATATTGAAAGACTATAAGTAAGATTGATCTATTCTTAATTTTTGAATTTTCTCTGCAATTTCTTCGTACGATAAGTATTTTGAATAAGTATTTTGCAGCAACTCAGTATTAAACATATATAATGAATAGCCATAACTTACATTATGTGATTGAATTATAAATAAACCATTTAACAGATATCCATTACTTCCAAAAGTATGCCATTCAGACATAAAATTATTCGCAGGTTGCACGATATAGTATGCATCACCATATTGTTTGATACATTCGTGTGTTAATTCTTCAATTTTATTGATACCTCCTTTGAGGTCGAAAAATTCAATAAAAACAGCAGGAAAAAAAACCATTTCTTTCCAACTACCATCAACAGTTACTTTTTTATTCCCATTTTTTAACCATTTCCAATTGTGGCTGATGTTGGAGCAATAAACATTAACAGTTTCAGCTAATGAATAATGACATTGAAGAAAGATAGTGAGTATTAATAATTTTTTAAAAAAGTTCATAACTCCTCCATTGAAATAAAATTAATTTTTTATGCTCTATTTTTTTTCCAAAGATTACAACTTATAAAAATTATTTTGATTTGAATACTTTGCAGAACATTTTTAAATTATTTACCTTTTTTTTATCCTTTTGTCTACTTCTAAAGATTTTCAGTTTCTCTATTTGCATAAAAAAAGGATTTTTCATATTTGAATACACTAAGTCAATAATTTTTTATCAATATGATGTTTTCACAATAAAATATGTATCTTTTTTGTTAATTAAAATTATATTTATAAAGCGGAACTAATACAAAATTAACGAAACAAATTCAATTAAGAACATTAATTAATTATAAATTTTATAAACTTATTCATAAATTATTTGACTTAATAAAAAAATAAAAATACTGTTTACTTTTTTAATGAAGTAACTTTTGATACAAAAGGATTTTCAATGAAACATATTTTTGCAATTATATTTCCACTTTTAATTTACTTAAATCATGCATTTGCGATGAAAAGTAACGAAAATTTAGACAACATTCCGCAAACTTTGAAAGAAAATATTTACTCAAACTTAGATGCAAGTTCTTTAATTAATTTATCAAAAACAAGTACTTCTTTAAATGAAAGTATAAGTGAATATATTAACTACACAAAAAAACTAAGTACAATTAAAATAAATGGGACAAAAAATGAAATTTCTGAATATTTAATGTTACTTAACAACAATTTGAATGAAAAATTAACTAATACAAATAATTTAATTATCGATTATTTTGATTCCTATGATGACTTAAGATTTTATGACAATAGAGCTTTTGGACTTTTACTATTGGCACTTGATACATTTCCTAATTTAAATAAATTTACTATGATATTTCATGATTCTACCAATAATAATATTTTTGAATCCATCTCTATTGAAATAAAAGGAAATGAAATTTACTTGGTTGGAAGTTTTGAAAGATTATCTAGTTTCTTTAAGCAATTTTTTGCAATCAAAAATAATGAAAATATTTATAAAGTTAATATGACCCTCAACCGCAATAAAAATGCTGGCTATCATTATAGCGATATTGATTACATATCGCATTACATGATTAAATACATACCAAATATTAAAATTATTCAAATTGATGATAAAAACGAATCTTATACAAAAGATAGACATTTTTACACAGAAGAAAGTGTTAAAAATTATTTTATAAATAATGATAATTTTAAGAGCAAATCTTTGTTTGTTATTCTAAATGGTGAAGTAAAAAAATACAACAAAAATTAAAAAGGATTTAGTACAGTGCGATTATTATATATTCTTTCAATTATTTTATCTTTTCTAGTCACAAATTCATACGCCGAAAATGAGAAAGATTTTTTAAGCAACCTCCCGCAAGAACTTGTTTCTGAGATAACTAAAAATCTTGATCCACAATCAATCATAAACTTAAAAAGTACAAGTAAGGCTTTAAAAACTCAAGTAGAAACATATTTAACATATCTAAATAGCAAAGATGAATTAACAATAAAGGGAAATATTGCTGAGTTAAAAAAATGGCTAAAAATATTAGATTTTTCATTAGCAAATCAAAATAGCCAAGTTAAAAAACTTGTTCTAAAAGTTAGCGACAGTAAATTTGAAAATTTAAACTGGTATTGGAATAATTCTGAAATTTTTAATGACTTGTTACAGAAAATTTCAATTAAATTTCCAAATATTGAACATTTGGTAATTGAAAAATTTATCTATAATTTTCAAAGTCGTGTTGAGTATTCAGAATTTAAGGCTTATCCAGATAAACTATATTACATAGGTACCGTTTCAACTATAGATTGGTTAATTGTTAACTTTTCAATGTTTAAAACATACAACAACATAAAAACAGTCCAATTTGATCTTCTAAAAAACTCCAGTAGAGTAATGAGTAGCATTCATTCATTAGATTTAGCATCTACAATTAGTGTGCAATTGTTACAGCTTGATACTATTATTGTAAATGACATTGATAATTACTATTTTGAAAAATCTTATTTTTTCTCACGTGAAGAAATACTTTTAAATATTGTAAACATAAAAAAATCATTAGGCGTATCTCCAATTAATCCTATTTTCGTGATTTTAAGAAATGGAATAGAAGAAAAATACTATTTTAGTAATTAAAATATTGAAATAGCAAAATTTTTCCTAATAAAAAATGGTAATTTTTTACTTTACAGTTCCGAAAACAAAAAGAAAAGGAACAGATTTTGAAGAAAATTATCGTTATTTTTTTATCAATTTATATTTTTCCAGTTTTTGCGAAAAGAATGAAAGAAAATCTTTGTTACAAGTGTTATCAAGGATGCTTAGGAAAGCCTAAATATAATTCATTAACGCCTAAAGAGGTTGTTAATTTTCTTAAAGATGGAAAATTGTATATAATAAAGGATTACAACAATGCACTTGCAAAAAGTGACTTGAGCATTTTAAAAAGTCATGAATTTTTGCGAGATGGAACATACTTTATAAATAATTACGTCACATTTATATTGGGCTGTAAATGTTTTGAAAAGTGCCAAGATAGCAGTTGCAACACAAAGTAACATACTTATAAATTTTACCTTAGTCAGAATTATTTTATTTAAAAAGTTGAGTTCTAACTTTTTTTTTCATACAATTATTTCTAGGAATAAACTAAAAAAGGAAGAATAATATATGCTAAAAAAAGTGCTGTTTTCTTTGATAATTTCATTACCTTTTGTTGCTTCAGCTAAATCAATTTTAGAACCAGGAGAAACTCTTGTTGCAGGCAGAGTTCTTCAATCACCAAATCTTTGCTTTACATTAGGATTTAGAGATCAAGGGAATTTAGTAATTACAAATAGATCAGGAAAAGTAATTTGGAGTTCAAATACTTACAATACTTTTGCAACACAGCTCTATATAGATTATGGTAGTAATTTAAAACTTTTAAACTCAACCGGTGCTCCAATTAATTGGCAAACTAATACTTCTGGGGCTTTTGGCTTTTTGAGATTGCAAAATGATGGGAACTTAGTAATTTATAGCGATGCATTTAAACCTTTATGGTATACAGGAAGTTACGACGCTTCTTGCGGATAAGGTGCATTTAATACTAACCACAATTAGATGGTAAAATTAATCTATGGGCTCCTTAGTGTGTTCTTACAAAATTACATCAATTGTATAAAAATTATAATTTATTGTTAGTTTCCAATATTTCATCAATAATCTGTTGAATTTCTGGGTTTTTCCAAATTAAATGTTCATGTAGCTCTAATGCGATCAACGTTGGTGCTAATTTTTTAATAGTTTCTTTTGCACTTATCTTTGCATTCTCAGTTGCTGTAGCCGAAGTAAGAATTTTTGCATTTGCTAATACCGCAGCAACAGTTCCTTTTCTTGCTTTAATCCCATCAATTTCTAATTCATTTATATCATTAGGTAAAATATCTTCTGGCATTATACTCATGAACCACCTCCAAAGATTTAATAAAAAAACCTAAAACAGGCTATTATTATATTAATGTGCTAAAAAAAGCAATGATTTTGAATTTAAGAAACATCATTTACTAAATAAAATTCTAACATTTAGTAATATAAATATACCAAACTTAATTTTTCCTTTACTAAAATATCTTTTATTAATAATATCAAAAGTAACTTAATTACTAGGGGAAGAGTAAAAACATGAGCTCTGAAAAAAATAAAAATATTGCGCTCAAATGGTTTGCAGCTTTTAATCAACATAATCTAGAGAATCTTCTTTCACTTTACGCAGAAAATGCTGAACATTATAGCCCAAAATTAAAAATCAGGATGCCTGAAACAAATGGACTTATAAAAGGAAAAAATGCATTAAGTGAGTGGTGGAAAGATGCATTTGAAAGACTGCCCACTTTAAAATATGAGCCCAAAAAAATTATTGCTGATAATGATACCGTATTTATGGAATATATTCGGCATGTCGAGAATGAAGAAATATTAATGGTGTGCGAAGTTCTTGAAATAAAAAATGATGTCATTATATTTTCTAGAGTTTATCACTGTTAATACTGTAATAATACCACATTGAATAAATTTAAACTGCTAAATACAATTTTATAATTTGACTAAATGTAATTAATAGCAATTTGTAACAGTATTACTTGCCCATAATGATCTTAAAGAATTCCATGCATATACCACTAAATTACCGTCACCCTGCATTACAACCCAAGCTCCTTCGTGATTTTGCGTTTGCGAATTCCAAGTAGGAGTTCCATTGTAAGTATAAGTTACAAAATTTCCGTCTCTTTGCATAAAAGCAATATATGTTGCTGTATTATCAGTTCTAGATGACCATATTGCTTGATTATTTATGTTTTTATAAATTACCAAATTACCATCATGTTGCATAGCTAATCGAAAACAACCATTGGAAGAAGTTAACTGATCCCCCCTTTGAATATATTCGCCAGGTAAAAGCCTATCTTTTGCAACTAAATCAGATATAAAACTCATTGCACAAATTACAGAAAGAGTCTTCAAACTTAAAGCTCTCATAAAATCTCCTTTTATTAAATTGAGATTTTATTTTAATTTAAAACATGAAATATAAAAATGTCATTTATTTAGCATTACTTAAAATAGTTAATAATGAAGTTTAGAATTTAATTGAAATTTAGAATTTCATTATAAAAGATTATATTATAAACAAGTATAATTCTATTTAACAAATTAAACAGAATTATACTTTGCATATTCAGTTTTAATTTCATCCATTAAAACTTTTACTATTTCATCGGTTTTAATTTTACGTGCTTCCATTCTATTGTCCCGATATTTTAATTCTACACAGCCTTCTGCCAATGTTTTTGGAGAAAGAATAACACGAAATGGAATGCCAAATAGATCTGCATCTGCAAATTGCGACCCAGGTTTTTCATCGCGATCGTCAATTAATACATCTAATTTTCCAGCTAACATTTTCTTATAAAGTTCTTCAGATTTTTCTTGGACAGCCTGTTCCTTTTTATTTAAAACACAAAAATGAACTTCAAAAGGCGCAATAGGTAATGGCAAAATAGGACCTCTGTCATCGTGACTTTCTTCAATTATAGCAGGAAGTAAACGTGTAATACCTATACCGTAACAACCCATAATTGGGTATTGCTTTTTCCCCTGATGATCAAGATAAGTACATTCCATATCTTTGGAATACTTTGTGCCAAGATGAAAAATATTTCCAATTTCTATTCCGCGTGTTTCTTTTAGTTCTTTCCCGCATTCTGGACAAGGATCGCCTTCACGGGCTGCTGCAATATCCCCAATAATAACCTTTTTCTTTTCTGAATCAGTTAATTTATCAAGAAAATCGCGTTGGACATTAAAGTTAACAAAGTGAAAATCTTTTTCATTTGCACCTGTTGCAAAATTATTTCCCTTTGCAACTGTATGATCTATTACAACGTAACAAGACTGAAGATTTAACCCAACAAGTCCTGTACTACCGGCAACAGCTCCAGCCTTTGCAATAGCTTCTGGTGTTGCAGGAACAACCTCAGATTGAACTAAAGTCCGCACTTTTTTATCAATGACTTCTAAATCACCCCGGACAAAAGTAATTACAGGAATACCTTTTAAAGTTTGAAACATAACAGCTTTTGCTGTTTGCTCAGCTGAACAATTTAATTGTTTTATTAATAATTCAATTGTTTTTGCATTGGGTGTATGAACTTTTTCAATACTTTTTTCAGCTTCAGAACGAATGACAAATGGTGAAGTAGATATTTCTTCGTTTGCACTGTACTTACAATGCGGACAAGTTATTAGTTTATCTTCACCTGTAGGAACAAGCATTTGAAATTCATGGGAATAGCGACCACCAAAAAGTCCATTGTCGGACATTACACTCACAAAATTTTTGCACCCAGTTCGTTTAAAAAAACGGTTATAAGCAGCAAATACTTGATCATAATATTCTTTTAAATCTTCTTCAGATGTATGGAAACTATAAGCATCTTTCATAGTAAATTCACGTAAACGGATAAGCCCACCTCTTGGGCGAGGTTCATCACGGAATTTAGTTTGAATTTGATATAGCATTACCGGTAATTGTCTATAACTTGTTACTTCCGTACGAGTTAAATAAACAACAGGCTCTTCATGCGTAGGATTTAAAACCATTGGTTTTTCATTTCTATCATGAAATTTCATCATATCTTTACCAAAAGTTTGATATCGGCCAGTTTCTTCCCAAAGTTCTTTTGTTGCAGAACATGGCATTCTTATTTCTTGTCCTTCAACCGCATTCATTTCTTCGCGACAAATTTTTTCAATTTTGGCAATTGAGCGCATACCAAGCGGAAGTATTCCGTAAACTCCGGCAGAATACTGGCGCATAAAACCGCCACGTAACATAAATTTGTGACTAGGTAATTCACTATCGCGTGGTGTTTCTTTAATAGTTCTTCCCACTAACTTAGACATACGCATAAAAAATTTCTCCGAGAATAATAACGAATTAATTTGTATTTAATAGATCTTCTAACATGATGGATTTTCCACCAAGATATTCTTTCATAGACTGATATTCTTTTTTTGCTGACTCTAAATAATTACCACGCCGTACGCACGTTAAAAGACGATTTTTAGGTGTATGATTTGAAGGTACAAATTCAGTAGCAGTAACTTCATAACCAGAAGCTCTAGTCAATGTCATACGCAAAGAATCAGTTAAATGCGCCGCTGTTTCACGTCTAATTTGTGGAGTATGGAAAACAGGATTGAGTGGATGTTCTCCTTCAATTTCTTTCCATTTTCTGGCTAATTCAGCTTGGCAACAAGGTGCAACAGCAATAAAATCTGTCTTTTCTTTAATTGCAAATGCAAGTGCCATATCTGTAGCCGTATCGCAAGCGTGTAATGCCACAACTGCATTTGGTCTGTTTTCATAAGGCCATTTATAAGCAGTCATGGAAGCACATTCAAAACTCAAAAAATCATTATAACCGAGTTTTTCAGCCTTTTCTATGCAGCTTTTAATTATTTTTTGATTTGTATCAACTCCAACAATTTTTGCTTGCGTATTCCATTTTTCTTTAAAACACCAAGCTAATAAAAATGTTAAATAAGATTTCCCACAACCAACATCAAGAATGTGAACAACTTTATGTCTACTGACGAGATCGGTAAAATGTGTTTCTAACAAATTAAACATATGATTAATTTGAATAAACTTTTTGAGATTATCGGGAGACATAGAAGCATCTGCGTTCAATAAACCTAGTAACCTTAGTAACTGGGGAGCAGATTTAGGAGTAATGGTATATTTTTTGTCTCCTAATATTTTTTTAAGTCTCTCATCTGTCCACCATTTTTCTGCTAACTCATTAATAGTTGCAGGTTTTTTATACAATTCCATATTTAAATATTTCCAGCTAATTTAAGGCGTTCTAAAAAAACAGAAACACCATCTTCATCATTTGATAGTGCTTTTGCCTTTGCTATTTTTAAAGCATGAATATCGGCGTTCGCCATTGCAACACCAAGACCAGCTTGTTCTAACATTTCAACATCGTTTTCACCATCTCCAAAGGCGATAACGTCTTTGATATTTATTCCTAAGTATTTGCAAACAATATGCATTGCAGTACCTTTATTTACGTTTGGAGAGCCTATTTCAATCCACGGCCAGCCATTAAAAGTACAAAATTTAGCATTATATTTTTCTTGAAAAAAGCTGCTTTGCGAAGCTAAAAAAAGCTCTCTATCATTATCGGGAGATAATAATATTAAAAAACTAACAACAGAATCAACAGGAGGATTATCTAAATCAAGCTGCATTACATCAGAGTCATAATGCGAAGCAAATTCATTACTATCTAATAAATTTGGATGCAAACAATAAAAGCCTTTTGAAGTGTCAACTAAGATATTTTGAACAGGATTATTAGTACCTTGATTCAAATATTGTCTCAGCATATTAAATATAGCATCTCGTAAATTATTATCAATAAAAGAAAGTAACATAGGATAATCATCAGAAATATCTCTTCGAATATCATTCCCATTTAAAGTGATAATAGGAGCACTTAAATTTAATCCTTCTGTAACAGCTTTCACTGATTTAATTGTTCTTCCTGTTGAAACAATAACTTTCACACCTTGAGAAATAAAATCATTCAAACATTTTAAATTTCTAGGAGAAATTTTCTTCTGTGAATTTAACAAAGTACCATCTAGATCTACAAAAATTGCTTTATAATTAAAGCTCATATTCACTCCATGTAAAAATTCTAGTTGATTTCTTAACTTAAAATTGCACCTTCTTTTAAATATTCAGGAAGAAATACAGGGCTCACTTTTCCATCTAAAGTATCTGTTGATAACATCATTCCTTCGCTTGTACCAAAACGCATTTTTCTAGGTGCTAAATTACAAACAATTATAACTTTGTGATTTACAACTTCTTCAGGTTTAATCCATTCACGTATTCCAGAAAAAACAATGCGTTCTCCCAATTCTCCTAATGAAACAGAAAGTTTTAATAATTTATCAGAACCTTCTACACACTCAGCACTTATAACAGTTCCAACACGCATTTGAACTTTTGAAAAATCTTGAATTTGGATTGTTTCTGTAACTTGAGTATTTGTCAGGTTAACTTTTTCTTCTTTCATTTTTTCTTTTCCAATAACTTTATTTTCAGAATGTTTTACTTTAGTTTTTTCATTACTATTTTTAGGTTCTAGTATTGCTAATTCGGCTTGAATATCTATTCTATTAAATAATTTAGGTATGGCTTCACAGATAAATCCTGCTTGAATATTCAAACAATCGCTGGCTCTAATAAAGTGTTCTGAAATAGCAACATTAACTTCACCCACACTTTCAAGCAATTCTTTCATTTTTTCAGGATAAAAACTGTAAGCTAAATACCCAACAGTTTTTAATACAGTAACACATGTAGCTAAAATATTTGCCAACTGTACTTTTGAGCTATCATCAATAATTTTAGCTATTTCCCAAGGTTTTTGTTGTGCTATATGTTTATCAGCTAAAGAAACAAGCATAGAAATTTCATTTAAAGCATCAGATAATTTAAAATCATCAAAAGCTTTTGTAACTATATTTACAGCATTTTTACACGCTTCTGCTATTTCCTTTTGTTCTGAAAGCAATTTACTTTCATAATATTTAGGAATTTCTTTAGAAAAATATTTTTCAATCATCGTTAAAGTACGAGATAATAAATTACCAATTCCATTGGCTAGATCAGAATTATATCTTTCAAAATATGACTTCCATGATATATCTATATCTTCCCCAGGATTTGTTGCACGATAAACAAAGTTTACAAACATATCTCTACCATAATGTAAAATTTGTTCCACTGTAACAACATTTCCTAGACTTTTAGACATTTTATGACCATCTTTTAGCAACCAACCAGTAACAAGTAATTTTGGTAGCGGGATATCTAAAGACAAGCACATAGCTGGCCAAAAAATACCATGAAATTTTAAAATATCTTTGCCTAATATATGATAAGCATTGTTCCAAAAAGGACTTGTTCTTGCTTCTTCTAAACCGCCTATACCTGTAACATAATTAGGTAGAGCATCGAACCAAACATAGGCTACATGTTCCTTATCAAAAGGTAATTCTACACCCCAAGTTAATCTTGTTTTTGGACGAGAAATACTTAGATCACCTTCTAAACTATCAAGCATAGAAAGTAATTCATTAATATATCTTTCTTGCTGTGTTATTTTTCCTTGCGAAATTAATTCTCTTAAATTTTGTTTATATTTTGATGTCTTAAAAAAATAATTTTTTTCTTTTCTTAATTCTGTAGGTCTTTTATGAACGAGACAGTTATTATTTTCGTCTCTTTCATTGCTATTCAAAAAGCCTTCACATTTAATACAATAATATCCTTCATGTTCACCAAAATAAATGTCACCTTTATTATAGCAATAAGTTAAAATATCTTTTACATTTTTAACATGATGTTTATCTGTTGTTCTAATAAAAATGTCATTATTTAAGCCAAATTTATGAAACTCTTCTTGCCAAAGAATTGCCATATTATCAACTAATTTTTGTGGAGAAATTCCTAGTTCTTTTGCTTTATCTTGGACTGCTTCACCATGTTCATCGAGACCAGTTAAAAATTTAACTTGCTCGCCTCTTTGTTGATAATGAGATTTTAATACACTTGCGAGGATAGTTGCATAAACATGGCCAGCATGTGGGTTTCCATTGGCATAGTAAATAGGAGTGGTAAAATATCGACACGCTTTAGCCATAAATTATAATTCCTTTTATCTCAAAATAAAAAACTGGAAACTGTATAAATAACAGAATCCAGTCTAAAAAGTGGGAAATATAAACTCATAAATAAAATAAAAAAATGAGCTATTTAACCTTGTTCGGTAAATGCAAACCAGGAACAATTTCAGCATTTTTAATTCCTACTTTTCCCGCAGCTATTTCACGCAAAGCAGTAACTGCTTCTTTATTTTTACATTCAACTAATGGATCGCTACCTTTTTGCAGCTGGCGCATACGACGAGCCGCAAGCATAACCACAGCAAAGCGATTGGGAATTTGATCTAGACAATCTTGAACTGAAATACGAGCCATAATGCATCCTTTAAAAGAGCAAAAGGAAAATAAAAACACTGCCTTTAAAAATACAGCATAACACATGCTTCTAGCAATAGCTTAAGCATGCGTCAACACGTTTTTAATCTGATCGCATGAAGTTTGCATCGTTTTTCCTACCATCTTAAAATGTGTTAATTGATAAGGTTTTAGAACACCTGCTTTTGGAGAAGATTGAAATGACTCTTACTTATACACCAAAAAGAATAATAATAACAATTATTTCAGCCTGCTTGGTGGCTTTCATAGTATATTACTCAGCAATACGTAAAAATTCACAACCCGCAAAAAACCCTAAAGACATTGTGACTGTAGCATTAGATTCTAAAATCACGTCAGGAGATCCCAGAATTATTGGATCCGATGCGAATAGCCAATACATTGAAAATATAAGATTTTTACCTTTAATCAGTTTCGATGAACAAGGACAAATTTTATATATATTAGTTAATGAAATTAAAACATTATCTAATAAATCTTGGAATATTTACTTAAAAAAGGGGATTAAGTTTTCCAATGGGAAGGAAATTACAGCTTATGATGTTGAAGCAACATATAATCAAATTATTACTCCCCAAGGAAATTTCCCGCCTAGCCCCAGAAAAGCAGCTTTTACCAATGTAACTGCTTTTAAAGCAACTTCCGATTATCAAATTCACATTGAATTAGATTCTCCGGATGTCTCCTTCCTGAATAATCTAATCGTAGGAATTCTTCCAAAAGAAGCCGCCTTAAATGCAGCTCCAAATGAAGTAGATAATAAAGGATATGAAAGTGGGCCTTTTATCTTAAAGTCAACTTCCAGTTCTGAATGGGTCTTAGAAAAAAACGATCACTACAATTTAAGTGATAAACCCAAAATAAAAGAAGTTGTTTTTAAAATTATTACTGATAGCGGCACTCGATATGCAGCATTAATACGAGGTGATATAGACATTGCGCAAAATGCAATTGATCCCGATAAAATTACTTTAATCGAAAATACAAAAAAAGATGTTTTTAATGTACTTAGCGCTCCAAAATTATCCACGACATATTTAGCTTTTAACTTTAAAGATCCTATCTTTAGTAATTTAAAAGTTAGGCAAGCAATTGCTTACGGTATAGATAGAAAAAGCATTTTACAATTTAGAATGCAAGGCCAAGGAATACTTGCAAATAGCATGTTTCCTCCTACAAACTTTTTTTATGATAGCTCAATTCCTGAAATTCCATACAATCCTCAGAGGGCAAAAACTTTATTAAAAGAAACAAGCATTCAAGATCCGCTAGCATTTCCTATTAAAGTCTCAAATAGCAATAAATCTATTGTTGAAGTTGCAAAAGCAATCGCAGCGAATTTAAAGGATGTAGGATTTGCACCTACCGTTGAAATGTTAGAAAATAGTGTTTTTGCAGAACAAGTAAAAAAAGGAATTGCAAAAGTTTGGATTTCTCCATGGGTTGGATTTAAAGATCCAGATCACTTACGTTTTGTTTTTGCTACAAATATGATACCGCCAGCTGGTGGAAATAGAGGTGCATATTCCAATCCACAAGTTGATGAACTTCTGCAAGAAGGAAAAGAAGAAATTAGCAATCAAAAAAGAAAAGTTATATATGATCAAGCACAAAATTTATTAGCCGGAGAGCTTCCTTATATTTATTTATGGCATAGTCTAAATGTGGCTGTGGTTTCAAAAAATATTGAAGGATTTAGACTTTATGCAGATGGTAGATACTGGTCTTTAGTGAATGTTACCAAAAAGTAAAGGAACAAAATGGCTAAAGTATTAGTTCAACGTTTCTTCCAATTACTTGCCGTTCTGTGGGGAGTTTCCACTATTGTTTTTTTTCTACAAAGAATGATTCCAGGAAGCCCCGCAGATAGCATTTTAGGCGTTGATGCGTCAGAAGTTGATAAATTAGAATGGCTTACCCGTTATGGTTTTAATGAGCCAATTTGGAAACAATATTTTAATTTCTTAGTGAACTTATGTCAGGGAGATTTAGGCAAAAGTTATGCTAATTATTCTTCAGTAAGTGAAATTATTCTTCCACGGCTTTGGGAAACTATCCAATTAGCTACTGTAGCTTTTCTTTTTTCTATAATTTTAGCAACTATAATAGGAATTATTAGTGCAGCAAACGCTGGTAAGTTTACAGATAAAGCATCTGCTGTTGTTTCTCTTCTAGCAATTTCTGCACCTAGTTTTATAATTGGACCTGTTTTAATGTGGATTTTCGCTGTAAAATTCGATATTTTTCCTTTAATGGGAAATGCGGGAGCAAGTTCTTTTGTTTTGCCTTCTGTTACTTTAGGAGCTTCTCTAGCAGCATTTTCAAGTCGCATGATCCGCAGTGGAATTGTTGATGTATTACAAGAGGATTATATTAGAACAGCAAAAAGCAAAGGATTATCACAATTTATAGTTCTTACAAAACATGCTTTAAGAAATGCTTTTTTACCTACTCTTACAGTTCTTGGAATGCAATTAGGAGTGCTACTTAGTGGGACAGTAATAACAGAACAAATTTTTAATTGGCCAGGACTTGGCAGTTTAGTTGTTGAGGCTGTTCAACAAAGAGAATACAATATTGTTTCAGGCTGTGTAATTATAATGGCAACTATTTATGTCGCATGTAACCTTTTGGTAGATATTTTATATCGGGTTTTTGATCCAAGGGTAAGATTAACATGAAAAAAATTACACTCCGTTTTATTAAAATAGCCGCTAAAGATAAAACTACAATTTTTTCTGGTTGTGTTTTACTATTTTGGGTTTTACTTGCATTAATTCCAATTTTAATTCCTGCGTTTGCAAATATCCCTATTAGTTTACAAGATAGATTACAGGATCCATCTAATAAATACTTATTAGGAGTTGATGGCAACGGACAAAGTGTTGGTCTCTTAATTATGAATGGCGCCTCAACTTCTCTAATAGTGAGTTTATTTACAGTAAGCATGAGCTTGCTTGTTGGAATTCCATTAGGTGCAATAGCCGGATTTTTTGGTGGTAAAATAGATATTTTAATTTCCAGATTTATTGACATACTTTTAGCTTTTCCACCTATGGTTCTCCCCATTGCTATAATGGCTTTTTTTGGAGGAGGTTTAATTAATGTTGTTATTGCGTTAAGTATTACCGGTTGGGTCAGTTACGCGCGTGTAGTTAGAGGTCAATTTCTTTCATTTAAAGAGAGAGAATTTGTAGTAGCAGCAAAATCTTTAGGCGCATCTAGTAATAGAATTATGTTTAAACATATATTCCCAAATACCATTTCACCTTTAGCTGTACAAGCCACTTTTTCTTTAGCAAGTGTCATAATTGCTGAAGCCGGCTTGAGCTTCCTTGGACTTGGTGTAAGCCAATCCCATGTAAGTTGGGGAGGATTACTAAATTCAGCACGTGATTATTTAACTACTAATCCTTTTCTAGCATTTTTTCCTGCATTTGCATTATTTTCAATTGTTGCTAGTTTAAATTTTATTGGCGAAGCTTTGCGCTTAACATTTGATCCAAAAAGTATTGGTGCTGGCAGAGCTTAGTTACTTTATTTGAAATAATATTGCAGTATTATTTCATTCTTTGGAAGTCTACAAAATAATCCCTAAAAGAAAAATTTCTCCAATTTTTAAATTAAGGAAAAATATACATTAATTAGGATAAATCTTTTTTCAATATAAAAAAATACAGCTTATATTAAATATTAGATTACCATTCATTTAAAAATAAAGAAATTAATCCCAAATATGAGATAATAGACAAAAATTTAATTATCCTGTAATGAATAAAATAACGTTGAAATAAAAAGCTCTTGTTCATTTATTGAGGTATATCTGCATGCGAAATTTAATTAATTGTACACTATTATTTATTGGAGCAATTTCATTTCAACAAAATATTTTTGCTGAATGTAAAAAAGTAAGATTTTCAAATATTGGATGGACAGATATATCTGCATCAACAGCTGTAGCAACAGAAATACTTTCAGTTTATGGTTACGAAACTAAATCAACAATTCTTTCTATACCGATGACTTTTGCTGGTATGAAAAACAAAGATATTGATATCTTTTTAGGAAACTGGATGCCTTCCATGAAAGCCGACATCAAGCCTTATCTTGCCCAAGGATCTGTTGAAACAATAGGTACCGTTTTGAAAGGAGCGAAATATACTCTTGCAGTACCGGCTTATGTTTATGATGCAGGCGTTAAAAATTTTAATGATCTTGCACAACATAAAGAACAGTTCCAAGGGAAAATATTTGGTATAGAACCAGGCAATGATGGGAATAGAAATATCCAAGAAATAATTAAAAGTAACGCTTTTAATTTGCAAAGTTGGAAACTCATTGAATCAAGTGAACAAGCAATGCTTATGGAAGTAATTCAAGCAGTAAAAAGAAATAAATGGATTGTATTTCTTGGCTGGGAGCCGCATACCATGAATAAAATGATAAAAATGCGTTACCTTGATGGTGGGGATAAATACTTTGGTCCCCATGAAGGAGAATCTGTTGTTTATATTAATAGCAGAAAAAATTTCTCAAAAGAATGTCCAGATCTTGCAAAATTTTTCCGCCAATATCAACTAACTATTGATGAAGAACAAGAAATAATGTCCCTAATTTTAGATAAAAAAATGCTCCCAAACAGTGCTGCAAAATACTGGATAAAAAATAATTTTGAAAAACTTAAACCATGGATCCACGAAATTAAAACTGTTGATAAAAATATTTTAAGCTTTCCTGAATTCCAAAAAAAGTATGCAGCAATGAATCCTTAAATAATATTGGAGTATTAAATGGATAAAATACCAATTGGTCTTTTTGTACAAGATATTGTAAATAAAATTGTTAATTTATCTGAATATCACTTTCGAAATATTTCTGATGTTTTTAACAACTTTCTTGGAAAAATTATAGACTTTCTTGAAATATCTAATCCAGTACTGTTGGTTTCTATTTTATTAATAATCACATTTATTATTAAAAGAAATTTGAAGACAATATTTTTAATAATTATTGGCTCACTCTTTATATTTAATTTAGGATATTGGAGAGAATCTTTAGAAACAATTACACTTGTTATTTTTTCTACAACAATATCAGCAATGATAGGAATTCCTTTAGGCATACTATGTGCCCATCATCCTTTTATCTACTACATACTCCGTCCAGTTTTAGATTTAATGCAAACAATTCCAACTTTCGTTTATTTAATTCCTACACTAATGCTTTTTGGACTTGGAATGGCGCCTGGTTTATTTTCAACAATTATTTTTGCAATGCCCGCTACAATTCGTTTAACTTATTTAGGAATAAGTAAAGTACCACCATCTTTACTTGAAGTAGCCGATGCATTTGGTGCCAGCAAATGGAAAAAATTAATTTCAGTTGAATTTCCATCAGCTAAAAGTTCAATTTTAACCGGTATTTCTCAATGCGTCATGCTTTCTTTATCCATGGTAGTCATTGCAGCACTTGTAGGTGCTGAAGGTCTTGGCAAACCAGTAGTTCAAGCTTTAAACACTGTAAATATCGTGCAAGGATTTGAAGCTGGAATTTCAATAGTTATTATTGCAATATTACTAGACAGAATACTATCCGTATCAAAAAACAAAAAAGCTGGTGAAGTAACATGATAAATGAATGTTTTAGTGTAAATCATTTGGACCTTGTTTTTGGAAAAAATACTTATCGAGCATTTAGCGCTTTAGATGTCGGCAAAAATCGCGATCAAATTCATAAAGAATTTAATCAAATTGTTGCTGTTAGAAAAGTTGATTTAACTATTTATCATGGAGAAATTTTAGTTATTATGGGTTTCTCTGGATCTGGAAAATCATCTTTACTGCGCTGTTTTAATGGAATGAACGGGCGAGATCATGGACATGTTAGAGGCTCTATTCAATTTAGACCACCTTCTACAAATCAAGTATTTGATATTTTACATTGCTCAAAAAATGAATTACTAGAAATAAGGAAACATAGGATTTCTATGGTTTTCCAACAATTTGGCTTAATGCCTTGGAAAACTGTTGCTGAAAACGTCGCTTATCCTTTGGAAATTCAAAAAAGAAAAAGCAATGAAATAAAAGAACAAGTCGAAGAAAAATTAAGGCTCGTTGGATTATCAGATTGGAAAAATAAATACCCTCATGAATTATCAGGAGGAATGCAACAACGAGTTGGATTAGCAAGAGCTTTTGTGACTAATGCAGATGTTCTTCTAATGGATGAACCTTTTTCTGCGCTCGATCCTCTGCATAGAAAACATTTACAAGAAGAAATAATTCAATTGCAGTATAATTTAAAAAAAACAATTATTTTTGTTACTCATGATTTTTCTGAAGCAGTTCGAATTGGATCAAGAATAGCCATTATGGATTCGGGTCGTATTCTCCAGATAGGAACAGCAAAAGATTTAATTGAAAATCCAAGTTGTGAAATTGTTAAAAAATTTACTACCGAAGTGGGTCATCACCAAATATTTTCATGAGGTTTAAATATGACTAATGAAATAATACATACATTATCTACTGAATGGTTTACAAAAAATGATATTTACCAATTAGAACGACAAGAAATATTTAAAAAACAATGGATTTATGCTGCTGATGAATCTGAATTTAAAAATATTGGTGATTATATTAATCTAGAAATCGCAGGATATCCTTTTGTCATTCTCAAAAAATCTGAAACCGATTTTTTTGCTTTTCATAATTTTTGTCTACATCGAGCAGCCCCACTGCTGACAGAGAAAAAAGGAAATATCAAACAATCATCTTTAACTTGTCGATATCACGGTTGGAGTTATAATTTATCTGGAGAATTAATTGCTACTCCTATGCTTGATATTAATACTGTTAAACAAAATTGTTCTGCAAAACTTCATGAAATTACAATTGGAAAATTAGACAAATTAATTTTTGTAAATTTAAATGCAGAAAATCAAACGTCATTTGCGAATTTTATTGCGCCTGTAAAAAAGGAATTTGAAACTGCAAATTATGACATGAATCAATATAATGTGTTTGGGCAGATGGAAAAAATAGCTAATTGCAATTGGAAAACGTGGTTAGATGGATACCAAGAATGTTATCACTGCTCTACAATTCATCCTAGTTTCAATCGTGATTTTTATTTAAAAAAATATAAAATAGAAAATAAAGAAAACTTTTCAGTCCATTCTTGTGAAAGAAAACATTCTTCTGAAACAGGTGATCAGCAAGGTCTGTGGTTGTGGCATTATCCTAATTTAGGACTTCCTTGTTACGAAAATGCTTTTTATACTTTGCAAGTCAATCCATTGAGTGTAAATCAAACAAAACTTACCTATAAATTTCGCTTTAAAAATAAAGTTACAGAAGATGAACGAGTTGAATTTATAAAATTTGTAGAAAAAATAACAATTGAAGATATTTATATTTGTGAATTAGTTCAAAAAAATCTTGAAGTGGGTATTTATCAAAAAGGAATTTTGAACCCTGAAAAAGAAAATGGAGTAGCTTACTTTCACTCCTTAGTTAAAACAGCTGTGATGAATGCAAAGGACTTTGCTTATGGCGATAAAACAATATGATTTTATAATAATTGGCGGCGGATCTGCTGGATGCGTATTGGCTAACAGATTGAGTACAAATCCTGAGCAGAAAGTACTTGTTTTAGAAGCAGGAAGACCAGATTACATATGGGATATATTTATTCATATGCCAGCTGGACTTATGTACCCATTAGGTAACAAAATGTATGATTGGTGCTATGAAACAGATCCAGAACCTTTCATGAATGGCAGAAAAGTTTTTCATGGGCGGGGTAAAGTTTTAGGTGGCTGTAGTTCAATCAATGGAATGATTTATATTCGCGGAAACCCACTAGATTATCAAAAATGGGCCTCCCAAAAGGGGTTAGAACATTGGGATTTTGCGCATTGCTTGCCTTACTTTAATCGTGCTGAAACACGCATGTTTGGAGCAGATCATTTTCATGGATTTACAGGCCCCCTTCTGCTTGAAACAGGGCCTTGCACAAATCCTTTGTTCCAAGCCTTTTTCTCGGCAGCCCAACAAGCTGGATATCCACTGACAGAAGATGTAAATGGCTATAGCCAAGAAGGATTTGGAAAATTTGATCGCAATATTTATCGCGGAAGAAGACTTTCGGCAGCAAGAGCGTATGTTCATCCAATTAGAAGAAAAAGAAGTAACTTAACAGTTAAAACAAGAGCATTAACCACCAAAATTATTTTTGAAGGCAAAAGAGCTATTGGTGTTGAATACCAACAATATGGAATGACCAAAAGAGTTTATGCTGGAGAAATTATTTGCAGCGGTGGGGCAATAAATAGCCCACAGTTACTCCAACTTTCTGGAGTTGGTAATGCAAAAGATTTAACCTCACATAACATAAAAGTTGTAGAAGACCTACCAGGAGTAGGCGAAAATCTGCAAGATCATTTAGAAGTTTATATTCAATATGCATGCAAACAACCTGTTAGTATGTATCCTGCACTAAAATGGTGGAATAAACCTAAAATTGGTTTCCAATGGTTATTTCAACGCAAAGGGGCTGCGGCAACAAACCATTTTGAAGCTGGTGGATTTATAAGAAGTAACAACTCTGTTACATATCCAAATATTCAATTTCATTTTCTCCCGCTTGCAGTTCGTTATGATGGAACTTCTCCATCAGGTGGGCACGGCTATCAAGTTCATATTGGACCTATGAATTCTGATGCCAGAGGAAGAATTAAGATAAAATCCAGTAACCCTAGGCAACATCCGAGTATTGTTTTTAATTATCTTTCTACAGATCAAGACAGAAGAGAATGGGTTGAGGCTATTCGCTGCGCACGAAATATTTTAAATCAGCCCGCATTTACAGAATTTAATGGGGGAGAAACATCTCCAGGTATGAATATTCAAAGTGATTCTGAAATTTTGGATTGGGTTGCGAAAGATGCTGAAACAGCACTCCATCCTTCTTGCACTTGCAAAATGGGTGAAGACTATATGTCAGTAGTGAACCCAAAAACAATGGAAGTGCATGGAGTTAAAAATCTTCGTGTTGTCGACGCTTCTGTGATGCCGTTTGTTACTAATGGAAATATTTATGCACCAATTATGATGATTGCTGAAAAATCCGCTGATATTATATTAGGAAACTCTGCTTTATTACCTAATTACTTGCCATATCATCAACATAAAGTGCTAGAGCTTCCAAAAACCTCGAATATTACCCCAATTTCAACAAGTCAATCAGTAGAAACTGTATAGTTTATTATTTATAGCTAACTAATAGCACCCGTTCATCCATGTTTCGATTGATTTATTTAGAAATATTTTATTACTATATCCATTTTCTTAAAACACAAATAATTTTATACAAATAAATTCATATTTTAAAATATTAAATAGTAAATTTATTCAATAAAATAAAAGATAAAACTTAAATACAAAAAGATTTTTAGATAATAAAAAACAAATATTTCTATATAAATTTTGAATAGATAAAAAATTATTTAATTAAATACTAAAATATATCAATATATTTATTGACTAAATACGATACTAAATATAAAAATTATTATTCCCAAATAAGTGGGTCTTCTTAATCAACTTCTAAAGGAAAATAAAATGAAAAAAATGCTAATAAAGACAAGTCTTTTAATTTCAATTATATTTTTACAATTTAGCGCTTCTGCCTTATTTATAGAAGATTTTAGAGGTTGGTTACAAAGCTCAAGCACTTCTGTTATTTGTGCTGAAAATAAAAAAAGCTATCACTGGTTGGAAAATGAATCCGTTACGGGTTATTGGGGAGTACATACTGACTATCATGCGGGATATGCTTTTCATTATTTTTTCCTTAGCGAAGGTGCAGGAAAATATAATGAGTTACAAAGTAAATGTATTAGTAAATTTGGTGAAAAATTTAAATATCCTCAACCAGCTGATTACTCTTTTTCAGACTGGTATCCTTTTGCTAAAAATCAAAATGACATGTTTCCAAGCGTGTATGTTTCTAAAGCTTATATAAATTTTACAAAAGCATATATTCCAAAACAATAAAACTTTATTAATTGTTGCTTACTAAAAATAAATTAGATCAGTTTAATAATATGAAAATAAATTCTTTCTGAATAAATTTAGAAAGAATTTATTTTTTTTATCTAGGAATTTTCTTCCTAGACTGACGATTCACCATATATTAAAAAAAATCTAATTAAGTATTATAAAAAAAAGTCATAAAAAAGGGAATTATGGAAGAAGTAAATCACTTTCTCACATTTTCACTTAATAATTTAATTTTTGCGGTACCTCTCAATTTTGTTGAGAGGGTTTTTAGATCTGTAGAAATTACGGAACAACCTTTAGCCTCAAAAAATATAAAAGGCGTAATTAATATTCATGGAAAAGTTATACAAGTATTTGATATTAGAAAACTTCTAAATCTTCCTGAGAAAGATTTATCAATTTATGATCAATTCATTTTAGGAAATGGGAAAAAACCAATCTGTTTATGGGTCGATACTGTGCATGACGTCATTCAAAGAACAAAAGTTCAAATAACAGAGTCGGAAATTATTACCTCAGAAAAAGATATCCTAAATGGTATGATGAATTTCAAACAAGGAGTCATTTTTTTTATTGAACCAAATTGTTTTTTTAATTGAAAAACAAGGAAATTGGCGGTTTAAATGGAGAAAAAACAACTACCACGAGAACTTCTCGTTGAAATGGGAAATTACATTTCACGTGAGTTAGGTATTTTTTTCCCAAATGAACGTCTTGTAGATCTTGAACGAAATTTAATTAATTTAGCAAAAGAAAGAAATTTTTTATCTATTGAAGATCTTATTAATGACTACCTAAAAAATCCGGTTTCAGAAGAAAAATTACAATTATTAATTACCCAAATTACAGTTGGTGAAACATATTTTTTTCGAGATCTTAGAAGCTTTGAAGTACTTGAAGAAATCATTCTAAAAATAATAGAAAATAAAAATTCTGAAAATAAAGAAATTAGTATTTGGTCTGCCGGATGTTGCACTGGTGAAGAGGTTTATTCAATAGCTATTTTGTTTAAAAGGCTCCAAGCTAATTTAGTTGATTGGAACATTATATTAATTGGAACGGATATTAATAAAAATTTTCTCGAACGTGCTCAAAATGGAATTTATTCAGAATGGTCTTTCAGACAATCACCTGCTTGGTTAAAAAGTTACTTTACAAAAGGTATTAATGGAAAATATAAAATACTTCCAGAAATTCAAGCTATGGTTAAATTTTATAATTTAAATCTTATAGACTCAAGTTATCCTTTATCATTGCAAAATTTAGATTTAATTTTATGCCGAAATGTCTTAATTTATTTTGATTCTACGCAAATTAAAAAAATTATTTCTAAATTTTTTAATTGCTTAAATAAAAATGGAATTCTTCTAGTAGGCGCCACAGAAACAGCCCCTGAATACTTTCCTCAATTTAAATACATTTCTTATCCTGATGTAATTGTTTATGCAAAAAATGAAGTTGAATTCTTGGATAACTCTTTAGAAAGTAGCAATACAGAAATAACCAACAATAATATTTCTATAAATTACAATGTAAAATATGATTCAAATATTAAGCATAATAATATAATAGAGAAGAAAAAAGATCCTAACTATTATGCACAATTGCTTAAGTTCAGTACAGAAGAAAAAATTGATTTAAATGCACTAATTATATGCGAAAAAGCAATTAACTCAGATAAATTAAATCCCAGCTATCACTATTTTAAAGCAAAAATATTAAATTCAGAAAATAGAATTGATGAATCTCTAATAGAATACGAGAAGACATTATACTTAGACAGCAAATATATATTAGCGCATTTTGATTTGGGAAATATATACTTAAGTAAAAATGAAATAAAAAAAGCACGCAGACATTTTGAAAATGCATTATTACTATTGGAGATAGAAAAAAAAGAAAATATTATATTAGGTTCATCAGACATAAGCGTTGAATATTTAATAGAAAAAATATGCCTAATTTTTAAGGAATATAATTTTGATGAATAAAGAAAAAGAACAAGAAATACTTAAAAAAAGAGCTATTGAACTTTCAATTTCATTGGATGAAGAAAAAAATAATTTTGAGACAATTGAAATTGTTGAATTTAGACTTTCAGATGAAAGATATGCTATTGAATCAACCTCAGTAAGAGAAGTTTATTCCTTAAAAGAATTTACTCAATTACCTTCCATTCCAAAATATATATTAGGAATAATGAATATCCGCGGAGAAATAGTAACCGTTGTTGATTTAAAAGTATTATTTGAAATTCCAAAAAAAGAATTACAAAATTTACAAAAAGTAATTGTAATAGAACAAAATAATTTAGTTCTAGGAATTCTTGTTGATAATATTATTGGAGTTTACTTGCAGAATATAAATGATATTAAACTTGGAATACCTACTTTAACAGATATTAGATCTGAATTTTTATTGGGAGTCACGAAAGATCAATTAGTTATTATTGATGCCATAAAATTTATTAATGAAATTAAATTATGTTAATTTATTGGAGATTGATATGAAATGGACCATTGGTTATAAGATTACTGGACTGATTTTTATTTTAATAAGTATTTTTGTAATTTTATCTATAATTACTTACAAAAGCACTTTGCAATTAATGGATTCATATTCTTCTATATCACATTCAAATGAATTGATTAATGAAATAGAAAAGCTTAGATCAACTATGTACTATGCAGAAACTGGCAAAAGAGGTTATGTTATAACAGCTTTTGATCACTACTTAACTCCATTTAATGAAGCTGCAAACAAAATAGATAAACATATAGAAAATATTAGAAATTATATTCAAGAAAATAAAACTCAAATTCAACGATTAAATGCTTTGAAACCATTGCTAACTGAAAAAATGAATGAACACATTAAAGCTATAGAGCTAAGAAATACCACTAGCTATGAAGCTTCTAAAGAATATTTAATTATGGTAAATAAAAGAAATGTAATGGATAAAATTAATGTAATTTTAAATGAAATGTCTGCAGAAGCTAAAAATAAATTATCAATAGAAGAAAAAAATAACGAAGCTGCAGTTGAATCAACAAAACTTTTATTCTACATACGACTTTTTATTAGTACTTTAAGTTTAGTAATTGCTTTTATTTACATAAAATATACGATATCAAATCAACTCATTAAAATAACAGAACTTGTCGGAAAAATTTCTGTTGGAGAATTGCCTAAATCAGTTGAATCCAGCAATAGACAAGATGAAATTGGAGATTTATACAGAGCATTTGCCCAAATGAATCAATATATCCGTGAAACTTCTGACATGTTAGAAGAAATATCTAAAGGAAATATAAATATTAAACTAAAAGCCATGTCAGATAAAGATGTTTTGCGTCTTACTTTTTCTAGAATGGTAGCTTATTTACATAAAGTTGTAAAAGCTTTAGATGAAGTCGCCAAACAGAATTTACGGTATAAAATAGACCCTGAATCAAAAGAAGATATTCTAGGACATACTTTAATTGCCATGGTAGAAAAATTAAATATCATTATCAATCGTTTGAAAGAAGGTTCGCAAGTACTATCAAAATCTGCCACAGAAATTATGTCTGTTACAAGCCAAGTAGCTGCTGCAGCAACTGAAACATCTGGATCAGTGCGAGAAACAATCGTTACTATCGAAGAAGTAAAACAAACAGCTCAACTTTCAACTCAAAAAGCAAAGAATGTTTCTGATACTGCAAAACGGGCATCTGAAGTTTCATTACTTGGAGCAAAATCAGTCGATGATTCTATTTCTGGCATGGGTGAAATAAAGAAACAAATGGAAACGATTGCCGAAAGCATTATGAAACTCAGTGAACAAAGTTTAGCCATTGGCGATATTACTTCAGCTGTAAATGACTTAGCCGAACAATCGAATTTATTATCCGTTAATGCTTCAATTGAAGCAGCTAAAGCTGGTGAGCTTGGAAGGGGATTTGCCGTAGTAGCGCAAGAAGTCAAAGCTTTAGCAGAGCAATCAAAACAAGCAACCACGCAAATTCGAACTATTTTAAATGATGTGCAAAAAGCAACAGCAAAAGCTGTTTTGACAGCTGAACAAGGTGGAAAAGCGGTTGAACTTGGGATGAAACAAGTTTTGCAATCAGGTGAATCAATTAAAACTTTATCCGAAAGTATATCTGAAGCAGCACAAGTTTCTAATCAAATTGCAGCCTCGAGTCAACAACAACTTATTGGTGTAGATCAAGTTGTTATAGCTATTCAAAACATAAATCAAGCAACCAATCAAAACGTAACAGCAACAAAACAAGTTGAAGTTTCTGCAGGAGAATTAAATAGACTGGGACTTTTATTAAAAGAAATTGTTGATGAATTTAGAGTATAACAATGGATCAAAAACAACAACTCCTGCTGAATAAGCTTCTCCAAACATTTAAGCTAGAGGCAGAAGAACATTTAAATAATATGATAACTTTTCTAGTTGAGCTAGAAAAAGAAAACGACGAAAATTCAAAAAAAACCTTAATAGAAAATATTTTTCGAGAATTCCATAGTTTAAAAGGTGCTTCAAGAACAGTTAATCGTTTAGAAGCAGAAAAAATATGTCATGCTTGTGAAAATGTTTTTTTCTTACTAAAAAATAATCAATTAAAATTATCCTCAGAATTATTTAATCAATTTCATGCTCTTTTAGATCTTCTCGGAAAAGTAGTGGTTATTAATGATAACGAAATTTCAGACAAAGACAAATCATTAAGCAGAGATTTACTACAAAAATTAAACAAGTCGTCTAATCCACAAAACCAGGGGATATCCGAAAATAAATTAGCAAATAGTGAAAAGAATAATTCTGAAAGAAATATTCCAAGCAGCTCTGATAGTAATAAAAAAATTGAAAAAAATCTGCAAGAAGAAATTAACAACAAAACGCCGCAAGGAAAAACTTCAAAAAACGAAGTAACGGAAAAAGAAAATAGTGCAGAAGAAATTTCTAAAGAACAAGAAAAAGAAAATATAGCAGAAGAAAAAAATGAGAAAAAAGAAAATAAACAAAAAAATAACTCAGAAGAAGATAAAAAACCAAAAATTGAAAATTCAAAAAGCAATATTAGAATTTCCACAGATAGACTTAATAATGTGTTACTACAAATTGAAGAGTTACGTGGTCTAGCTATAAATTCACGAGATCATCTTGTCTTCGTCAAAGAGTTGGGAAATGTAATAGAATTATATAAGCGAGAAATTAATAAAAATGAACATATTTCTAATGATACACTTGCATCTTTAGGAATAAAAATTTCGAGTCTCATTGGTTTTCTTGATAGAGATCAGCGTTCATTTCATAGTATGCTAGATTCAATTTTAGGTGACATGCGAAAACTTTTAATGTTACCTTGCTCAAGTGTTTTAGATTTATTTCCAAAAATTGTTAGAGACTTATCGCAATCTTTAGAAAAAGAGGTAGAATTAATCGTACAAAATGGAGAAATAGTTCTTGATCGCCGCATATTAGAAGAAATAAAAGATCCATTAATTCATATCATTCGTAATTGCGTCGATCATGGGATAGAAAAACCAGCAGTAAGAATTGCGAGAAAAAAACCTGCCAAGGGAACAATAAATATTTCAGTTTCAGCAACTCTTGGTAATAAAATTGAAATTTCAATTTCAGATAATGGAAATGGAATTAATCTTGAAAAATTAAAAAATAAAGCAATTCAGTCTGGTCTTATTTCTTATGAACATTCCTTGAAAATGACAGAGCAAGAACAAATACATCTTATTTTTGAATCGGGCATTAGTACAAGTGATATGATCACCGATCTGTCTGGAAGAGGCTTAGGAATGGCCATTGTCAGAGAAAAAATTGAAAAATTAGGAGGATCTATCCAAGTCGAAATGGTTCAAGGGAAAAGTACTAACTTTACAATTAGAGTACCAACAACTCTTGCGACTTTTCGAGGAATTTTAGTTCGAGTTTGGAATCAATTACTTGTATTTCCTACAGTTCATGTTGAAAGAGCAATTAGATTGGCTTTTTCTCAAATTAAAACAATTGAAAACAGAGAAGTTATTCAGTTTAATGATCAATCTGTCTCCGCTGTTTCTTTAGCCCATGTCCTTAATATGGAATTAAAACAAGATTCAGGAGTTAAAATTCCTGACAAAGTTTTATTTGTTGTTGCAGAACTTTCTGGGCAAAATATTGCATTTCAAGTAGATGAAATATTAGGGGAACAAGATGTCATTGTAAAAAGTATGGGTAAAAAATTAGGAAAGGTACCAAATATTTCAGGGGTAACAATTTTAGGTAGTGGGAAAGTTATACCAATACTAAATATGTTTGACCTAATGAAATCAGCTATTACTTTAAGTTCAAAATCAAGTATTTTAAATCCTGAAAAAACCAACGCTGTCACTACAAAGAAAAAATTAGTTTTAGTTGTTGATGATTCTATTACATCTAGAACACTATTGAAAAATGTTCTTCAAGCAGCAAGCTACGAAGTAAAAACAGCTGTCGATGGCAGTGAAGGATTATCTTTGGCAAAGAGTGAATATTTTGATCTGATTATTTCAGATATAGATATGCCAAATTTAGATGGATTTGAAATGACTAGACAAATAAAGTCAGACGAAAAATTAACAAAAATTCCCGTAATTTTGGTTACCTCGAGAGACACTAAAGAGAGCAAAGAAAAAGGTTTAGAAGTTGGGGCAAATGCTTATATTGTAAAAAGCAGTTTCGATCAAAGTAATCTTTTAGAAGTTGTATGGGGGTTACTACATGATTGATGTTCTGATAGTTGAAGATTCATTGGTAGCACAAGAATATCTTATTCAAATTCTAAGTAGTGATCCTTTAATAAGGATTGTTGGAACTGCTAAGTCCGGTGAAGAAGCAATTGAGCTAGTTAAAAAACTTCATCCGCATGTTGTTACAATGGATATCGAACTCCCAAAAATGAATGGTTTTGAAGCAACCAAAGCAATTATGCAGGCTTGGCCAACAAGGGTCATTATCGTAACAGCACTCGAAGCAAAACTGTTAGATCTTACCTTTAAAGCCATGTCCGCAGGTGCCGTTGCACTAATAGAAAAACCACCTGCTTTTGGTAATGAAAATTCAGAAAAAAAGAAAAAAGAACTAATCGATACTGTAAAATTGATGTCGGAAGTTCCTGTCGTCAAACATCGTATATCAACTAAAGTACCAAGTAACGCAGAAAATCCTTTGAAAAAAAAGATTAGAGTTCTTGCCATTGGAGCATCAACTGGAGGTCCACCAATATTAGAAACTATTTTAAAAGGCTTGCCAAAAAATTTCCCCGCTCCGATTTTAATCGTTCAACATATCACTGAAGGTTTTATAGAAGGACTTGCAAAATGGCTATCTACTTCTATAGAAATGCCAATTCATATTGCGACTCATGGAACTTTACCTTTAGCTGGACATGTTTATTTAGCCCCCGATCATTATCATCTCGTCATCGGTAAAGATGGCTGTATTGAATTAAATAATGATCCTCCCGATCATAATTTAAAACCTTCTGTAGAACATTTATTCCAATCTATTGCTAAAATATTTGGAAGTGATGCTGTTGGAGTTTTGTTAACAGGGATGGGACGGGATGGTGCAGATGGGTTAAAATTAATGTTTGAAAATGGTGCTTTAACTATTGCACAAGATGAGCAAAGTAGTCTGGTGTTTGGAATGCCTAATGAAGCAATAAAAATAGGAGGAGTAACTTATGTGTTACCTCCTGAAAAAATCATTGAAACTATATTAAGTATTGTAATTAATACTGAAGGAAAATCATGAGTAGAATTTTAGTGATTGAAGATAGCCAAACTCAAGCTTTAAAAATTCAATTTATCCTTGAAGATGCTGGATTTGAAGTTGAAGTAGCTACCAATGGCAAACAAGGCTTGGCTTTATTTTCTGCAAAAGATTTTGATGTGGTTATCAGTGATATCATTATGCCTAACTTAACTGGTTATGAAGTTTGCAAACAAATAAAAATGGATGCTAAAAAATCTAAAACTCCAGTCATTCTTCTTACGACTCTCAGTGATCCTATGGAAGTTATTCATGCATTAGAATGTGGAGCTGACAATTTTATTACCAAACCTTATCAAGATGAATTACTTATAAAAAGAATTAACGATGTATTACTTACTAAAGAATCGAAACTAAATAGCTCCAATGAAAACTTTGAACTTGCTAGATTTTTAGATAAAGAAATTATGATACCAATTAACAAAGGACAAATATTAGGCCTTTTACTTTCCACATTTGAAGATATTGTAAGAACAAATAGTGAGCTACAAGAAAACAAAGCCGAATTAGAATATAAAAATCGAGAAATTGAAAAAATAAATTTAAGATTAGAAGTAGAAATGAAAGCTGCGCAACAAGCACTGCGTGGTTTATTTCCAAAGGTAGAATATGTTGAAAATTTCATAACCCATCCTATCAAAATAGCTTTATTTAATCAGAGCGCTTCTGAAGTCGGTGGAGATTGGTGTGGATTTTATAATATTGGAAAATATAAATTAGTATTAATTGGGGATGTGACTGGACATGGTGCAGGGAGTGCCGTGGTAGCCGCATCTGTTTCTGGATATTTTGAATCGTTGGCAAATAGTAAGTTATCAGAAGAAATTGATTTAATTACTTTATATAAAAATTTAAGCCAATTTATTAAAAAAATCGGCAATGATGAATTTTGTATGACAATGGCTATGCTTTTATTTGATGAAGACATGAATAATTATTATTATTTAAACGCAGGACACAATCATCCTTTTATCGTTTCTTACAAAGATACAAATAATATAGAAATTAAAAAAGCATTACTTAGTGGACATATCTTAGGACATGTTCCTGAAGAAAAAGCGAAAAATCAAGATGATATACAAATTAATAAATTTGAATTTAAAAATGATTCAATGCTAATTTTATATACTGATGGCTTAACGGAAAATGCAAATAAAATAGGTGAACAATACGATGAAAATCGTTTAAAAAAATTCTTTCAAAAAAATAATTTTAAATTTACAAATCCACTAGTTATTATAAATAAAGTGATAGATGAAATATATAATTTTTATGACGGTTATCCTATCCAAGATGACATTACTTTAATTCTTATTAAAAAAGGCTCAAAAAGTATTATTGAAGAAGAAAGTTAAAAATTAATTTTTAACAGGCAATAAACTTTTTCCTATTTTAGCTCCAACATGCTTTGTAAAAATTTTTAGTAATGTTCCATCTTTTAAAATACTATCAATTACGGATTGAAATTTTTCTGCATCTTCTTTTCCAAATCTCTTTTTTGATAAAATGAGATCACCCGGAACCAATTCTGTGTTTTCTTGAAAATCTTTTACAATAAATTTATTACTTGATTTTAATTTTTGTAACCAATAAGGATAAACAACATTTAATGCTACAACCGCCTGTACTTCATTTTTTTCTAACAGAGAAAATAAATCGTCTACTCTAGGCACTTCTATAATTCTCTCTTGATTTTTAATATTTTCAAACATATTATCGAAATAGGCACCATGTTTAAAAGCTCTAACCCTAGCAAATTTAATTTCCGGATTATTTTGTAATTCTTCTAATTTTAAAATTTTATCATATTTATTATTCAAAATTAAAACTTGTTTTGCATTTAAATAGCGAACAAAATGTGCAAACTTTAATCTTTCTGGAGTAGGTATACCCGAAACTGACATATTTAATTCTCCCGTTTCTAACTCTTTCCAAATACGGGCTCTTGTTAATACATCAGTATGAAATGAACAATTTGTTCTTTTTTTAATTTCCTCAATTACATCATAATCTATACCATTATATATTTTATCTTCTTCATAAAAAAGAAACCCTATCGTATAAAAACCAAGCGAAATTGGTTTTTGACTATCACAAATATTTATTTTACCAAATGCCAAGGATTCATACATTAACAGCAAAATACAAATAATAATATTCATGAAGTAGCACCTATTTATGTTTTTACCAATACAAAATATATCTTAACTGTATTTATTATAAGAAATATAAACACAATATTGCAAATATTGTGTAGGGAAGAGAGCCTAAAAAAAGTTTTAGTGGGCTTATACCATCTTCTCCAAGGGTTTTATTCAAAATACCATACCCAATAGGGTTAGGAGCATTTGCAATAACTGTTAACCCCCCGCCTGCAACAGCACCCGCAACAAGAGAAAACTTCATTGCATCAGATAAATTAGGCACAAGTGTCCCTAAATAGGTTAAAGCAGCATTATCTGTTACTGCGGTTAAAGCAGTTGCGCCAATAAACATAGATACAGGTTCGAGCATATTTACAATTGGTACTAGCCACCATTGCTGCAAAGCCCCTAAAGTAACTAACCCTCCTAAAAAGAAGCCAACCAACAAACTCTCTCTAATTTTTAAAGGCTCTTGATATTCTTTTGTCACTTCATACCAACCAATATATAATAAGAATAGTGGAACCAAGAAAGAGATATATTTATGATAAATAATACATAGAACTAAGAAAAAGATATTCACTAATATAATCCAATAAGGAGATTTTTCTTTTTCTTCAAGCTGGGCTTGTTTTTTATCTAATTTTTTTATTTCATTTCGATAAATAAACGCTGTTACAATTGTACTAACTATTACAGCAACCATTGATTTCCAGCCAAAATTAGTAAACATGAAAGCTGCATCCCATTTCCAGGTACTAGCAACGATTAGAACTGGCGGTGCTGCAAAATGAGTTAAAGTACCGCCGATAGATATATTTACAAACAATAACCCAAGCATAGAATATTTAAATTTTAAATTATTCGATTTTGAAAAAAAGTGCTCATATAACAGCATGGCACAAACCGTCATTGCAACAGGTTCTGTGATAAAGGAACCAGATAATGAACCAAATATTAAAATACAACAAAAAAAGGCAATTTTTTGATTTATAAAAAATATTTTTCCAAAAAAGATAGATATGTAAGTTATGCCTCTGTCCGCTAAATTCATCACAGGTTTTGTTGCTGACATACACATAATTGTAAAAACAAAAACTGTTTCTTTAAAATCTAGTTGGTTTAAAAAACTGATTGTTGAGGACATTCCTAAGACAATGGAAAGAAATGCAATAAAGATAAAAGCCCAAAAACCAAAGACGACTTCTACTTCTCCTAAAAAATGGAGCAATTTTTCAGGCATAGAACCTTTTTTAAACTTATGTGATAACGCATTAATTTTACTTGTACAAAAAGTATGAATAACCGCCGATGCAAAAATGAGAGAGGCTGTATATGTTATCGTTTTATTTTGTAATAAGTCGTTCATAAATACTAAATTATCTGAACAATTTGTAGCCATTAGAAAACTTTCCTTGCTTCTTAACAAGAGCTTTGCAATATTCTAGCTTTCATTGTGTTATTGGTATGAAAGGCCTAAAAATGAAATACTCTTTAATATTTTTTGACGCTGATGATACTCTTTTTGACTTTAACAAGTCTCAGAAAATTGCTTTTAAAGAGGCAATTACTCATTTTAATATAAATTATCATCAAGATCTTTTATATTTTGAGTATCAAAAATTAAACAAAGAATTATGGACTTTATTGGAAAAAGGCGACATCAATGCCAATGACTTGAAAATTCTACGGTTTCAAAAATTATTTGAAACACATCAAATTCAACAAGATCCAAAAATCTTTGCAAATTTTTATATCGAAAAAATTTCCAAAAGTACACATACCATTCCTTATGCTGAACAGTTATGCCATATCATTCATGCAAATAATATCGAAATAGGAATTATCACGAATGGTTTTACAGATACCCAAAAACCTCGTCTGCAGGCCTCGAGTTTAAGCAAATATTTTAAATCGGTTACTATCTCTGAAGAAGTAGGGGCAAGAAAACCACAAGCTGAAATATTTAATTTAGCTTTAGCCAAGCATTCGCATATTCCAAAAGAAAAAGTTTTAATGGTTGGAGACAATTTAGAAGCTGATATACATGGCGCAAAAAACGCTGGACTTGACACTTGTTGGCTGCATAGAACCGGTCTTAAAACTAAACAGAATGCTAATACAAATTATATTATCACTGAGCTAAAGCAATTGCTAAAAATTTTGGAAATAAACCTTAATCATTCCAATTTTTAATTTGCTCAGTTAAATTAATTTTCTTTTCAAGCAATAAATATTTAATTAATTTATTCAACTTATCTCTATCTGCTATATCTAAACTTTTAGAAAATCCAAAATAAATCGTTGAGTATTCCCCTGGTATTTCAACTAGCTTTATTTTATCACTAATTTTATTTTTCCTTGCTAAATAAATAAAAACATGGGAACTATATCCATGAATTAAATCTACTCTTTTCCCCAAAAGTTTTAATATTAATAAATATATGGATTCAGTTGAAGCCGAAGTTTCAAACTTTAATTTATCTTTATTTTCTAACAAAAAGTTACTAATTGCAGCATCTTGTTTTATTCCAATTGTAAAATTTTCAAGTTGTTTTACAGATGTTATTTTATTTAATTTAAAATCACTCCTTGCAATTAAATAAGGCTTATCTTTCATAAAAGGAATATCACTATTAATAACATACTCATTTTCTAATTGCTTAGCAGACATGGCCATCATTTGAATATGACCTAGTTTTATTTCATGGCTCATTCTTGTATGATTATACTTTTCAAACACAAATTGATAGTCACTTATACTTTCGATAGTTCGAATAAAATCATACAGAGGACCAACTAATTGCTGCTGATCATTTTCATATATAAAAGTCGGGGCAACAAAATAACCAACTTTTATTATTTTTTTATCTTTTGCAGAAGCATTAAAAATTATTAATATTGATATTGCTAATAAAAAACTCATCAATTTTCTAAAAAACATTGTCATTCCTCAGTAATATAGAAATGAAAGTTAGTCATTCCAATTTTTAATTTGTTCAGTTAAATTAATTTTCTTTTCAAGCAATAAATATTTAATTAATTTATTCAACTTATCTCTATCTGCTATATCTAATTTTTTAGAAAATCCAAAATAAATTGTTGAGTATTCTCCTGGTATTTCAATTAGCTTTATTTTATCACTAATTTTATTTTTTCTTGCTAAATAACCAAAAATATGTGAGCTATATCCATGAATTAAATCAACTCTTTTTCCTAAAAGTTTTAACAGTAATAAATATACAGATTCAGTTGAAGCCGATGTTTCAAATTTTAATTTATCTTTATTTTTTAGCAAAAAATCGCTAATTGCTCCATCTTGTTTTATACCAATTGTTAAATTTTCAAGTTGTTTCACAGATGTTATTTTATTTAAGCTAAAATCACTTCTAGCAACTAAATAAGGTTTATCCTTCATAAATGGAATTTCACTATTAATAATATATTCATTTTCTAATTGTTTAGCTGACATGGCCATCATTTGAATATGCCCTAATTCTATTTCATGATACATTCTAGAATTCGTATATTTTTCAAACATAAATTGAAAATCACTAATACTTTCAATATTACGAAAAAATGCATAAAGAGGTCCAACTAATTGCTGATGATCATTTTCATAGATAAAAGTCGGGGCAACAAAATAACCAACTTTTATTATTTTTTTATCTTTTGCAGTTGCATAGGCATTTATTAAAAAGAAAATTGTCAGAAAAAAATTTATTAAATATTTAAAAGACATTGTTAATCCTCAAAAATAAAATGCATTATATTTGTTTTTCCCAACTCTTTTAATTTTAATTAAATTTTAAAATAAAAAAAGACCTATCAAAATATTGATAAGTCTTTTTTTACGAGAATCTAAAATTTTATGGAATAAATTTCTTGAAAACTAATGAAACATTCGTTCCACCAAATCCAAATGAATTAGACAAAACAGCATTTAATTGACGTTGGTCATATTTATTTGGGGTGTAGTTTAAATCGCAACGTTCGTCAGGATTTTCATAGTTTATAGTTGGAGGTATCATTCCTGTTTTTAACGCCATCACTGAAAAAACAGCTTCAATTCCACCAGCTGCACCTAAAAGATGCCCAGTCATACTTTTTGTTGAACTAACACTTAGTTTGTATGCATGCTCTTTAAATACTGTTTTAATAGCTTGCGTTTCACATAAATCATTTAATTCAGTAGAAGTTCCATGTGCATTTATATAATCAATGTCTTCTGGTTTTAACCCTGAAGTTTGCAAAGCCTGCTGCATAGCTCTAGCTCCACCTTCTCCTTCAGGAGCTGGGGAAGTAAAATGAAAAGCATCGCCAGATGCCCCAAAACCAGCAAATTCACAAATTATATTAGCACCCCTAGCCTTAGCGGATTCGTAGTCTTCAAGAATTAAAATTCCTGAACCTTCTCCCATTACAAAACCACTTCTTTCTTTATCAAAAGGCCTTGAAGCTTTTGCAGGCTCTTCTGAATGATCACTACACAAAGCTTTCATTTGCCCAAAACCAGCATAAGCTATTAGACTTAGAGCAGACTCAGCTCCTCCACAGATCATAGCTTTTGCTCTTCCGGTTTGAATATACATCAAAGCATCTGCAATTGAATGCGCACCGCTAGAGCAAGCCGTTGCCATACAAACATTAGGGCCTTTCGCACCTGTTTCAGAAGAGACTACTCCTGCTGCCATATTCCCTATAAAACCTGGAATAGTGAAAGGAGATACTCTTTTAATACCTTTTGTTCTTGCTATAAAAGATTGATCCTCTAAATATCCTAAAGCACCTATACCAACCCCTATAGAGACACCGATGTGATTTTGATTTTCAGGTGTAATTTCAAACTTAGCATTTTCGAGAGCCATTTTTGCTGCTGCAACTGCTAATTGAACAAATCTTTGATTTCTTTTAACTTCCTTTTCATTCATATACTTAGTTGGTTCAAAATTTTTAACCTGCCCAGCAATAGTCACACAGTTTTCTGGGGGTTCGAACATTGTCAATTTCCCAATTCCACTTTTGCCAGCTATAATATTATCCCAACATTCCTCTAAATTATTTCCAACAGGACAGACTATACCAAGGCCTGTAACAACAACTCGTTTCATTTAGTTCATCCTCTCCTCGTAAACAAAATTCAACAAAAAGTATTTAACCTGTAACAGAATCTATGTCTACATATGCTAAATTAAAAGGCATTGAAAATACTTTCGTATTGGCTATAAAAAAATAGCACAAATCTTCCCGTAAGTAATACACGTTTGTTATAGATAGCAACTATAAGTTTAGAAATTTATCTTTTTCTTTAATTCTCAAACTAGCCCAAAAAAAAGTTTCATGCTACCTATGCAATTTCACCGAGCAGTTAAAAAAGCTCTGCGTTGCTCAATTATTATGAGCCGATACCTTTGCTCATTTCATTATGTAAGGAGTGCGAAGTTGAATGTTCTAAGAAATACAATACTTAGCAAAAAAGCAATACTTTGGGATTTCGACGGATGCCTTTGTGATTCTGAAAAAGTACACTATTTAGCTTATGCTAAAGCATTTCAATTATGTAATCATCAACTTAGCGAATACGACTACTTTGAAACTTTCACTCATACAGGCGGAGGAGTTGCAAAAGAAATTGAATTGTATAGCTTAACTTGCGATCCGGAAGCCATACGAAAAGAAAAAGCAAAAATATATTGGGAACTTATTTTATCCAAAAAAGCGCAGTTTTATAGTGAAATTCCAAAAATCTTAAATATAACAGCCCAAAATAATGTAATTAATGCTATTGCTAGCAATAGTCCCGCAAAAGAAATTGAGCTTATCATATCTCAATATACCGCTACCCACTTACCTATTGATAAAATAATAGGTTTGGAAGCAGGCATGAAGAAAAAACCAGCTCCAGATCTATATTTAAAAGCTTTAAAAGATTTAAATTTATCACCGAGTGAAGTTATTGTATTTGAAGATTCAGAGAGGGGTTTAATTGCTGCAAAAGAAGCTGGCTGTGAAGCAATCTGGATAAAAACAGACTTAAATGAACGTTTTACTACAGATGCTCCTTATATTTCACGCATGACTCACCCTGAACTCTTAGAAATATTATCTCATTAATATGTGGATGGATAATTGGGTATTAAATTTACCAGCTACTTTATGGCCGAAAATTACTTTTCAGGATGGGCTTGAGCATCCTTTTTTGTTTCGTTTTTTTGAAACTAAAGCAAATATTGTTGTTCTTTCTAGTTCTAATAAAGCAAATATTGAAGTCATAACTCAAAACTGTGCGAAACATAACGTCCCTATTCTGCGACGCAAAGGTGGGGGTGGAACAGTTGTCTTAGGGGAAGGCTGTTTAATTTTAACTTTTGCTTTTTATGCCAAAGATGTATTTAATAATCATAACTACTTTAAAATGATTAATCAGCTCTGGATAAATGCTTTAAAAGATATAGGCTGTCCTGAATTATCCCAAAATGGAATAAGTGATATTTGTTACTTAGACAAAAAAATTGCCGGCACCAGCATATTCAGAAAAAAACATTTACTTGTTTACCAAGGTAGTTTACTAGTTCAACCAAACATGCACTTAATTTCTGAACTCCTTGCTCACCCTTCAAAAGAACCCGAGTATCGTCTTGGTAGAAGTCATGAAGAGTTTTTAACAACTCTAAATTTATTAGGTTGTAATTTTTCTACCGAAACTTTAGCTGTTCATTGTCAAGAATATTTTAACAAAAATATCAGTAAATATTTTCAAAACGAAGTTTTGATAAAATAATAAAATATTTTTAATTTCTGTATTTTTAAATAAAAAAATTTAATCCTAATTTACTTTTTATTACATAAAATTAATTAAATATCTAATTTGAATCTGTAATTTGCATCGGATACTATACTCAAAATTAAAAATTTACATTGAGGTATTGTATGGAAAACTTAGATTTTACAAATTACAGAAGTACTTTGGAAAAAAAATATGCAGAATTAAAAAAAAATAAAGATTTTATAACAGGATATCCTGGAAACCAAAATTTTGATTATTCAATATTAAGTAAATTTTTTGAATTTGCTTTAAATAATATTGGAGATCCTTTACTGCAATCTAATTTTACATTAAATACTCATGAATTTGAAAGAGATGTTATAACTTTTATTTCTAATTTATACAAAAAAGAAAATGATGTGTGGGGTTACATTACAAATGGAGGAACAGAAGGAAATTTAACTGGAATTCATATTGGTCGCTCGCATTATCCCGAAGGAATAATTTATTTTAGTGCGCATAGCCATTATAGTGTTGCAAAAGCAATAGAGTTAACAAGAAGCAAATCAAGTTGCATTTCTGTTCTCCCGAATGGTGAAATAAGTTATCTTGAATTAAAAGAAAAAATAATAGAAAATATAAATCAACCAGTCATTATTTTAGCAAATATAGGCACAACTATGACTGGTGCTATTGATGACATTCAAACAATAAAAGAAATTTTAAGTGACCTAAATATTAGCAATTATTATATCCATTGTGATGCTGCTTTTCATGGATTAATTTTACCATTTTGCAATTTACCAACACCTTTAAATTTAAATGATTTTCACAGTATTTCGGTAAGCGGGCATAAATTAATAGGATCTCCAATACCTTGTGGAGTATTTTTAACACACCAAAATGTTGTAGATAAAATTAAACATTATATTGAGTATATTAAAAGTGGTGACTGCACTATTTCAGGTTCAAGAAATGGAATTACTCCTTTAATTCTTTGGTGTGCAATTCATCAAAAAACCTATGATGAATTTAAAAATATAGCGCAAGAATGTATAGTTAAGGCTGAATATGCCCGAGATAAAATGTTACTTAATGGAATACAAGCTTGGACAAATCAATATTCACCAATAGTATTGTTTAAAAAGCCATCTAATGAAATGATAAAAAAATGGAGTATAGCTCCATATGAAAATATTTCGCACATCATCACAACACCTAATTTACCTTATGAAACAATTGATAAACTAATCGACGATCTTGTTTTAGATAAAGCAAAATCAGTTGACTAGTTTAAGTTAAATATATAAATATTAAAACACTCTAATTTGAATTATAATTTAGAGTGTTTTATTTTTATTTGGAGAAATAATGAAAAATATAAAGCATTATCTATTTTCTTCTTCATTCTTTTTTTTGTTACCTTTTAGTTCCTATGCGAATTGCAAATTACCTGACTCCCTTGCTAATAAAAGTATTATTTCAAAAGTTTCACAGCTTTTTACAAAAGAAAACCCACTAGCTGGTGAATTAATGAAACTTAGCTTTAATAAAGACGGAACTTATATAAACAACTATCTTACCAGCGAAAAAAATATTCTGGGAAATATACGTATAAAAAAGTAACAGAATCTGTAGCTTTTTATTCTGCAGAAGAAGAATTTGAGAACAAAATTACAAAGTATGAAGTTTGGTTACATTGTACTAATAATGTTTCAGGAAAATATGTTTATCGACAAGAAGATGGAGCAATATCTCCACAAGTACGCTCTAATGTCGGAGAGTATTTTTTTGATAGATAAATAAACTTCCTTTAATTATAATTTAATGAAACTAAAAACCTATTTTTATCTTCCAAGTCCCCTAAAGAAAAATACTGTTCTTTAGGTAAATTCCAAATTGAGTGATTATTTGGATAAATTTGAATTTTTTGCTCAAAAACTTTTTCTGGTTGTCCATGAGCTAATTCCATCGCAAATATATACTCTGCAGAATATAACAAATTATATTTACCAGTATAATTTGTTATATTCTTTCCTATTTTAAGCCCCATATCTTCACTAACTAAAGCTAATTTTGGTTCATAGTTTTTTACAGATATATCTAAATTTTCCCATTCGTCAAAAGTTACATATGGAGGATTACTTACAATAACTTCAGCTGCCCCATATTCATTTTTTAATTTTATAAAACTTTCTTCTAAATTTAAATCAAGTTGAAGAAAGATAGTATTTTGCACATTATTTTTTTCAGCATTGATTTTTGCTACATTTAAAGCATCTGCAGAAATATCTACTCCAATGACTTTTGCATTTGGATATTTTTTAGCTAAAGCAATAGCTAAGCAACCTGATCCTGTGCAAAAATCAAAAATAACTGTCGGAGAAATATTTTTTAATTTTAAATATTGCAAAACAATATCAAGCAAAGTTTCTGTTTCAGGGCGAGGAATTAACACCCTTTCATCAACAAATAGCTCTAATTCATGCCAGTATTTTTTCTGTAATAAATATGCAACGGGCTCTCCTTGTAACCTTTTCGTTACAAGATCTCGATAATTTTTTCGTTCAACTTCATTTAAAGGTTTATCTATCTGAATATAAAGCTGTACTTTAGGTAAATTTAAAACATGACTAAGTAACAATTGTGCATCTAAAAGTGGCGTTTCTATTCCGCTATTTGCAAACCGTTTTGTCGTCCAATTCAAAATTTCTCGAATCGTCCAAACAGTTTCTTTTTTATTTTGCTCAACGTTTTGCTTCATTAAATTATTTACCTTCAGCTTGTAACTTTAACGCTTCAGCTTGATAATACTGTCTCAACATCGAAAGCATATCTTGAATATCACCTTCCATAAAAGCATCTATAGAATGGATAGTATAATTTATTCTGTGATCTGTTACACGCGATTGAGGAAAATTATAGGTACGAATTCGTTCACTCCTATCTCCCCTTCCGACTTGTGATTTTCTTTCTTCAGAAAAAGCTTTTTCTTTCTCTATTTCAGCAGCTTCGAACAGTTTTGCCTGAAGAATTTTCATTGCTTTGGCACGGTTTTTTATCTGTGAACGTTCGTCTTGGCACGCAACAACAATTCCGCTTGGTATATGAGTAATACGCACTGCAGAATCAGTTCTGTTGACATGCTGACCACCGGCACCGCCTGCGCGATAAGTATCTATCCGTAAATCATTTTCATTAATGGATATTTCCACATCGTCAGCTTCAGGTAGCACAGCTACCGTAATTGTAGATGTATGCACTCGTCCTTGCGCCTCTGTTTGTGGGACTCGCTGAACCCTGTGCACGCCACTTTCGTATTTAAGTACACTGTATACGCCTTCCCCTTCTATTAAAGCGATGACTTCTTTAGTGCCACCTAATTCATTTTCATTCAGGGACATGACTTCCATTTTCCATTTTCTTCGTTCAGCATAGCGTGCGTAGGCTCTAAATAATTGCCCAGCAAAAAGACTTGCTTCATCGCCTCCCGCTCCAGCTCGAATTTCTAAGAAAATATTTTTTCCATCATTAGGATCTTTAGGTAACAAATGAATAGAGAGTTCTTTTTCTAATTCACTATAGCGTACTTTCAAAGTCTTTAGCTCTTCAAATGCCATATCACGCATTTCGCCAGTACTTTCAGCTATAAGTTCTTCAGTAGAGACGGTTTCCTCTTCTATTTTTTTAAATTCACGATACATTCGAACAGTTTCTTCAAGATCAGCACGCTCTTTACTTAATTTTCGAAACTCTGAATTATTAGAAATAACTTCAGGCCGAGCAAGAAGACTTTCTAACTCTAAAAATCTGCGTTCAATTTTAGCTAGCTGTTGTATCATAAGATTTTTCCAATTTTAAAAGGCAAATTATAGATTAAGATTCAAATTCAGTGAAAGGTTCAAATAACCTTTTTAACATGCAAAAAAGGGAGCATCCAGACGGATATGCCCCCTACTTTTGTTTTTAATTTTAAACAGTTACTTGTTTGTTTGATTTGCTTTAGCAGCAGCGTATTTACGGTTAAAACGTTCAATACGACCTGCAGTATCAAGAACCTTGTGGTTCCCTGTCCAAAATGGGTGGCATACACTACAAGTTTCTACTTTTAGTACATTTTTTGTACCACGAGTTTCAAATGTGTTACCGCAAGCGCAGTGTACTTCGCATGGGCCAAATTTAGGATGTATGTTTTCTCTCATAAAAACCTCAGAATTATTAATAGCTTACGCTTATTTCGTCTTGCGTCAAATACCTCTTGCCGCGAATGACGGCAACTGAAGATGGCAACTAGTAGCAAATGACAGGGTTTGAGTCAACGCCTAATTGCATAGTTTGGAAGAAATCTTTTCTAGACTATTGACATAACTCGTTTTTTTGTTACTTTACTAAGGCAGTCTGCATGTCGTTGATATTTTTAAACTCATCCTAAATTCTTTGGATTAAATCATTCACATAGAAATGTAAAAGGGTGTTCTCATGAATTCGCATTACCAAAACAGAGTATTGGGTTACTTCTCATCAATTGCTATCGCAAACGATTTCGATGTCGAGATTTTCGTCGGAAAGCCTCAAGGATTAGAAATTAGAAGCAAGGAGGGCCTATTCGCTAAAGTTCTCACGGAAGTGAACTCCTTTGGTAAACTGTATATAAGAATGGAGGAGGGCTTTATCCCAAACCATCGTCCACATATTATTATCCACACACATGTACTTAACTCCTTATATATACGCAACACTGTCAGCGCAAGCGTGTTAGATATTAAAGGGCAGCATTTTAGCTTTGAAGGAACTGATACCAGTCAATCCAATTTAATAGGGCATGTAGAAAATTTCAAAATAAACATGTTTGGCTCTGCCAAATTAAATGCCATAGAATTAGAAGCTAAAAATATTTCAGTTTCTTGTAATCATACTTCGCAAATTCGTTTATTTGCACATAATACAATTGCAGGATCTGCTTATGGTAGATCCTATCTCCACTATAAGGGCAATCCTGAATTAGCAATTTTTAATGCTGGGCAGTCTTTTATTTCAGCTTTATAAGCATCTTTTCTAATATATTGCTTTATTTTGTGTTGACATTTCATTCTAGGAATTATTTTATAACAAAATCAAAAAATAACCATGAAAAGTAATGAAAAAAAGAGCAGTTTAATAAATAAATATCAAGTTTAAAACTGTTTTAACATCATAAAATTTGATTTAAAAATATATCTATTTTAGCATACCAGCGAATGATATTCAGGAGTGCTGAATATCAAAATTAACAGCTACAAATTAATTACATCTGGGAGAAAAACTTTCCGCACTAAGTTTATTTAATTATCTAAAAAAAACTATAAATGCCAGTTAAGAGTTGAGAATATGTATTTAGAAAAAGAACATGTACTTAAAAAGGCATGCAGAAAATCTTCCGAAAACATGTACAAGCAAGCCCTTTGTTGAACGGACTTTAGATGCCGTTTGAATACCACTAGATTCAATTAGCCAGTTGAATAGGATTTCAATTGATTGTCTAATTGAACTAACAGATTTTGAATATACTTTTTCATCGTATGAGAGAGTTTTTTTACTTCTTGAAAGTTTAATTGGAGTATGCAAGTTAGAATTTTTTTTAGCCAATTTTTGTTTAGTAAATTGATCGCAGTACGCTCGATCAGCAAATAGTTCTGAGTGATTTAAATTTAAAAGATCATTCTTAACCGCTGTTAAATCATGTGTTGCAGCACGTGTTATTTTCATTGATACCGGGGAAGCAAGGCGTTTATTTTTAAATAAAGCAGTAAGATGAAGTTTCAATCCAAAATAAAAAAGATTTTTGGAAGAGCAGAAACCAATTGAAGAAATTTCTTTTGCTGTATTACATTTGTGAGCTCTAAAACCCTTTGCCAAGATAATTGGTAAAGAGTCAATTAGAACGAAAGGTTTAGAAGTATTTGAATTTAATTTGAACTTTTTATTCTGTAAAAGGAATTTAGAAAGTTCAGGAAAAAGATGATTCAGATTGTTAAGTCTAAATAAAAATCCTTCATAAGAAGGTAAATTTGGAAACCATTCACTAAGGAAATTTTTTGTAAATTTAAAAATTGATTTTATATTTTTAAGTTCATTCAAAATTCCAAAGATGTAAATTGTGATGGTTTCTTCATCAGTAAACGAAGGATTTGAATTAGGACTTATTTTTAAAAAAATGTAGGGAGAAAGTTGAGAAAAAAATTTGCAGGAAGTAAGGTAAACGGTAATGAGTTGGTTCTGCCAATCCATTGGTAGCTCCTTTGTTACTTTGTTTTAAGCAACAATTAACTAACAAATTGGAGCTATTTCTTCAATCTTCACAATATTTTTCTCAACTCTTAACTGGCATTATAAATATTAAATTTTTAAATTGGTACTGATAAAATGAACGCGAAAAAAATAATCAAATATATCTCAATTATGATTACTCCAAGTATTATTCTCATTAATGCATTTGCTTCAGAAGTAAATGCAAATTATGACTTACCTCTTGAAAAAAAAGAAATAACTGTTGGCAAAAGCAAATATTCAGATTCTTTGATCAAAAGAAACTGTTATAAATACTCAGATTATATAGTTGTAGAAGAAGTTGATGGTGGACAAAAAGGCGGTGCACTAATTCGTTTAGAACCAACCAAAAACAATGTAAATATTTTAAAAGTATGTAAGAATAAAATTTCAGATTTTAAAATTAAAATGGTGGCTGATGGGTATTATGGTGGTAAAATAAATCAATTTATCATTAATGATGGCGATGATGGTTTTGGATCTGAATTTCTATTTCAAATATTCGCTATTAAAAATAATAAATTAACTAAAGTATTCCAAGATTTAAGACATGACAATCAAAGTTATGAATATATAAAAACTTCACAAAATAAATTAGGAGTACGTTACTGGAAAAGTTTAAAAGTTGAAAATGACTGCCTTGTAAAAGATACCACTTGCCTAGATAAAATTAGGGTTGCAAATAAAATATCAACTGACTTAAATTTTAACAATTGTATAAAGTCAATAGAACAAAGAATTTCTACATTAAAAAATGAACCGTACGATGTTAGTTACTTAAATAACACTTCAGGAAATCAATTCTTTGTCTATATTGAAATTCCAGATATTTATTCCTCAAAAAATTATAAAATATTGGATAAAAATGTAGTATGCGAGAGTAAACCGTAAAGATATTTATAACATTCTGACAATTCAAAATAATTAGAAATTCACAGTTAATTCATTCTGACAGTTCAAAATAATCATGAATTCACAGTTAATTCATTTACCGCTCTAAACGCCATATCTATTGCAGAATGCGTAAAAGGAATCCAAGAAGAATCAGAATTTGCGATAGTAATGTTACCGACTTTTGTTCTTGCCGCCGTAATTATTTTATCAACTTCTGTTTCTTTATCATATAATGAATTAAATGTATAAGAATATCCATGTGACCATCTATTTACAGTTATTGCTAAAATATCTTTTTCATGATTAAAACCGTATGTACCAAGCATTCTTTGCAGTTGATTTCTAATATCTTTTTCAAAATCAGCAAAACTCATTCCTAAAAGTTTATATCTACCTAATTTAGATTTTGTTCTAGCATCCAAAGAAGGATCTAATACTGTTGGAACATAAGTCATATGCAGACAAATAGGATCATTAGGTGATTTAGAATGTTCATATCCACCAATATTTACTGGATAATCTAATTTCACTCGACAGTAAGTCATGGTTGGAGAATAAATTTCATGCACTCCAGCTTTAAAAAAAGATTGCCAATTTCTTATTACAACCTTACTATATACAATATTTGCTTTAATATTTTTTGCTAAACAGTCTTTTTGTATATTAGAAATTTCAGGTATAATATGTGGTATCATCATATTGTACCCTGCCATAATAACTTGATTGCCTTTCACACGTATCAATTTTCCTGAATGATCAAAATATCCAATATTTACTGAATTTTTTTCATTGTATGCATGCACAACTGTACTATTTAATCTTAATTTAACATGATTACTTGGCAAATCTAATTTTGAATAATCAAAATTCGCAAGAACAACATCGTGCATAGTATTTCCTAAGGCAACAGCTGGTATCATTTTTCTTACTAAAAGTCTTGCTAAGGATGAATTACCATCAGGAAAGTGATAAATATATGGATCTTCAAGTTCAGCTTTACCGACACCACTGAGTTTAGGAATATTTAAACCATCAAGACCTGGAACTCCCAAATTTCGAGCATCTAAAGCAGATACCCCATCAATACCATTCGCATAAAAATCTGAACTTTTTGCTTGAAAAAATAAAGCTACATGTTTTGAAAGTTTTACATTGTTTATTAAATAATCCCTATAGCTGGTTTCTGCTAAATATTTTAAACATTCTTTTTCCGAAAAATTAGGTAAATAATTTATTTTTTTAGTAAATAAACTTACTAATGAAATTTTATCTTCTGCAGAAAAAGGAAATTCTTTTATAAAATTTTGATAACTCTTTCCATTCAAATGCTTTGGATCTACATCATCTGCAATAACTCGTGCAGGATCTCCGTTAATTAACTTATCAACGCCAAATGTTTCTTTATTAAAAAAAACTCCTCGACTCAAACCCATTTCAGAATAAAAATTTCTATTAAAACATTTGCCTAATTCATCGATATTTACACCAATATCATCAAGCAGATTTATAGCTATCTTACTGTAAATACTTTTTGGTGATTGCAGCGATTCAGTGCCTCCATAGGCTAAAATAAGTTTTTTATTTATAATAAATTCGTTTCTTTTAGCATGTCCACCAAAATCATCATGATTATCAAGAATTAATATTTTTTTCTCATTTCCAAACTTTTTTTGGTAAAATCGAGCAGCTGACAAGCCACTAATCCCTGCTCCAACAATCACTAAATCATAATTTTCAAAAATTGGTAGATCTTTAATTGAAAACTTTTCTTTTTCTCGACCTAATTTGTGGGCTATTTCAAAGGAACCATTATGGTTACCCCTTAAACCTTGAAGTAGAGGTGGATAAGAATTTTTTTTTTCTCTCTGAAGCAAAAAGTTGATCAAGAGGTGTTAAACCAGCAGTAATTGCTATAGAAACTCCATTAAGAAAATCACGCCTAGTAATAGTCATAAGAATTCCTTTCATATTTAGTTTAGTATTTATATGAAATAAATATGAAATTGTCAAAAATAATATTATTTTATAATAATTTGCTAAAGGTTATATATTATTTTTACTAAATTTAATTTATTTTATAAAAACAATAATATTTATAATTAAAAATATTTAGCAATCATTAGAACGCATACTATAGTATTTCTATTTATTGTAGATTTAGGTAGGAGATAAAGAATGAAAACTCATATCATACTCAATTTAGAAGGAACTTATTATCTTTCAGAAGTTTTGCCACATGATAAACCAAGTTATCTTGAGCATTTCAAAGAAAAACAAATATATGACCAAACTTTAAACATACCTTTCCCATATACTGAAGCAAATGCTGATTGGTGGATTAATTACGTAACAGAATCAACTTTAAAAATAGGAAAACCAATTCACTGGGCTATCCGAAATTCAGACGGAAAATTAATTGGTGGAATTGGCTTAAATGATTTTGAAATTGGGAAATCCTACAAAACGGAGTTAGGCTATTGGTTAGCAAAACCTTTCTGGAATAAAGGAATTATGACGAATGCTGTTAAAGCAGTAACCGATCTTGGTTTGAATGAATATGGGCTTATACGCATCACAGCACATGTCTTCGACTTCAATATAGGGTCTGCAAAAGTATTAGAAAAAGCAGGATATTCACTTGAGGGCATTCTCCGCAAAAATTATCAAAAAGATGGGAAAATTTTTGATGGTAAACTCTATGCAATTGTTAAAGAATAATATTTATATTTATTTTTTCTAAAGTTACTTTGTTTTAAATAGAGTATCTCCAATTTTTACAGAAAAAGTTTTTAATTTAACAAAAGTATTATTATAACAACTTAATAAAATTATGAAACTTTTACTTTAATTTATATCAAATTTATACTACAATATATTTTCATAGAAAAATACTTAATTTTTTTAGTATTTTTCATTTCGTGAAAAAATTAAATATACTTATTCTCTATAATCTTATTTTTTAAACACAAGAATGAAAAAATCATGCTAAAAAATATAACTCTAATTTTTTTATTATTGTATTGTAATAACCTCTATTCTAAGGAAGAAATTTCTTTTCTAAATAATCAGGATGAAAATATTCAAATTGAATTTATTGTCACTAGACTAGAAGTAAAATCATTATTTAGAGGGCAAGAACCAATGTTTGATTTAGTTAAAACTTTGCAAATTCCTTCTGGAAATTCAAGCTTAATTAGCTTAGACGAAGAATTTTATATCTTTAATAAAAATATTAAATTAAAAATAGATAACTCAGGAACAGAATGCTATTGGATCTATATATTTAATTTTATCAAAAAAACACATGGGTATTTTTTAAGACTGTTTATCAATGACCAAGAAATGGGAAAAATATGTGCTACTAAATATTCTTCTGTTGATTACAAAGTTCACGCTAATCTAGAGTTAGGAAAAAACTCTTCTAATCTATATGTATTAAAATTTTATAACTCAGGATGGTGGGGAGAAAAAACAATTGAAACAGAAGAATTAGAAGTTATTTTAGATTATGATGTTAAAGTTGGGAATTAATTATTTAAAAATAATACTTAAAATTTAATTCAAACTTATTTTCATACATAAACCTTGCTCCACAAGTATTTCAAAAAAATACAGGATAACTGATAAATTATTTTCATAATTTTAGTTTTTTAAATTTTTTCTAATAAATAACGCAGAAATTCCTACAAATAAACAAGGTAACAAAATATAAATAAATTCAGACTTTAAAACAATGAAACCTCTTTCGGAAAAGAATTTTTTTACTCCGATAGGTGAAACTTTAATTTCGCGAAATGAAAAGAAATATCTTGATTCATTAAATGGCCACCAAAATTCTACCCCTAAACCACCTGAAGTACAAGCATCAAGAATTCCATGGGAAAGCATTGAAACAAACGCAAATAAAAAAACATATAAATGTTTTGCTGTTAAATAATTAGAAAAAAATGCGGCGATTAGACCTATTAGAAAAGCCAAAAACACAGAATGAGTAAAACCTCTGTGTCCCCATTGCGACTCATACTTTATTCCATAATTAAATCCAAGGACATCTAAATCAGGAATTACTGATAACAACATTCCTAACACTAAAAGACGTTTGGGAATATGTTTAAATCCACATGCCATAGTCAATGCCAGGGGAACTGCAATATGCGAAAAAGCTGATGCCATTTTATTTAATTCCTTTTAATTTGGATTAAGCAAGTAGCAATTTTTAAAGTTACAAACAATTACATAATCAATCTTGTTATAACTTATGCCAGTTAAGAGTTGAGAAAAATATTGTGAAGATTGAAGAAATAGCTCCAATTTGTTAGTTAATTGTTGCTTAAAACAAAGTAACAAAGGAGCTACCAATGGATTGGCAGAACCAACTCATTACCGTTTACCTTACTTCCTGCAAATTTTTTTCTCAACTTTCTCCCTACATTTTTTTAAAAATAAGTCCTAATTCAAATCCTTCGTTTACTGATGAAGAAACCATCACAATTTACATCTTTGGAATTTTGAATGAACTTAAAAATATAAAATCAATTTTTAAATTTACAAAAAATTTCCTTAGTGAATGGTTTCCAAATTTACCTTCTTATGAAGGATTTTTATTTAGACTTAACAATCTGAATCATCTTTTTCCTGAACTTTCTAAATTCCTTTTACAGAATAAAAAGTTCAAATTAAATTCAAATACTACTAAACCTTTCGTTCTAATTGACTCTTTACCAATTATCTTGGCAAAGGGTTTTAGAGCTCACAAATGTAATACAGCAAAAGAAATTTCTTCAATTGGTTTCTGCTCTTCCAAAAATCTTTTTTATTTTGGATTGAAACTTCATCTTACTGCTTTATTTAAAAATAAACGCCTTGCTTCCCCGGTATCAATGAAAATAACACGTGCTGCAACACATGATTTAACAGCGGTTAAGAATGATCTTTTAAATTTAAATCACTCAGAACTATTTGCTGATCGAGCGTACTGCGATCAATTTACTAAACAAAAATTGGCTAAAAAAAATTCTAACTTGCATACTCCAATTAAACTTTCAAGAAGTAAAAAAACTCTCTCATACGATGAAAAAGTATATTCAAAATCTGTTAGTTCAATTAGACAATCAATTGAAATCCTATTCAACTGGCTAATTGAATCTGGTGGTATTCAAACGGCATCTAAAGTCCGTTCAACAAAGGGCTTGCTTGTACATGTTTTCGGAAGATTTTCTGCATGCCTTTTTAAGTACATGTTCTTTTTCTAAATACATATTCTCAACTCTTAACTGGCATAACTTATCCTTATTAGTATTATTTTCGCATATTTTCTAGATGATATGGATTTGAGGGTGGACAAATTTCAATGTCGTTATCAGAATTGTAAATATAATTACTTTTTTGTCCATCAACAACTTGAAAATATCTATCATTAACGACTTCAATTTGTTGGATTACTCGATTCACAAATTCATCTAATTTATCATTTCGCTTCAGATTATAGGAATTTTCATAATAATTATTGATAGTGGTTGGGAATAAACATTTATTTTTCATATTATGATTAGGTTTTAAAACTTTCTTTACCTGAATAAGATCCTGTGTCGGAAAAATATTTAAATCACCTTTAATAGTATGATATCTTTCTTTTATATTTTTCTGATCATTTTCTTTATTATTTTTAACTTTTTCAAAAGCATGGTAGTCTTGAAAACTTTTTGGTAAGAAAACAGCATATGAATTTGTTTCTTTTGCGAATACTGTTGCGTTTAGAAAAAACGCTGCAAAAACAAGAATAATATTATTTTTCATAGATTATAAATACTTAAAATAGATATTAATGTAAAAATAGTGTTTGAAAAGCTTAACAAACAAGTATTCACTAACAGAAAATTATTTTTTTTACAACTTTTTTACAAACTAGATAAGTTAACTCTTGCTAATACATTTTTTTCTTTGGCATAATTTTAAATTGATTTGTTTCTGCTATAAATTTAATTTCTGAATAAAACATTATCTCAAAATTTTTTACTTTAACAAAAGCTGAAGTAATTTGCTTTTGTTGTAAAAACTGTTCTGGTAGTATTGAATTACTTCTATCGAGTAGTACAATATTTCCTGAAGATATTTGTTTTAAAAAATTTTCATCTAATTCAATCTCTGGAATTTTGGGTAATATCTTTATTACAGGAATTAAATTAGAGTCAATTTTATTTTTTAATTCTTGTTTATCAATATCTGCAGATACATAAATAGCATTTTCTACATGCCAAGGCTCAACAAATTCTCTTCTTAATTGTGAGCAATAACCCACAGTACCAATGGCTTTAGCTAAATCCCTTGCAAGAGAACGAACGTATGTACCTTTTCCACATAATACTCTTAGTGAAATACTTTCTTCGGATAGATTGGAATTGACTATTTCAAGTTTTTCAATAAAAATTTTTCTTTTTTTAGTTTCAATTGGATTCGGAATACTTCCACTTGCCCGCATATATTCATATAAAGGCTTTCCATTCATTTTTAATGCGCTATAGACAGGAGGTATTTGTTCAATTTCTCCTTGAAATAAATTCAATTTTGCTTCAATCAATTCAGCAAAGTTTTGTGGTACGTTTTTTTCTTCTACAATTCTTCCAGACGCATCTAATGTATCAGTTTCTTTACCTAATTTAATAGTAAACAAATATTGTTTTTTTCCATCCATTATTTCGTCTGATAGTCTAGTAGCTCCTCCAATTAACACAGGTAACAAGCCAGTAGCAAAAGGATCTAAAGTTCCTAAATGCCCAACTTTATCAATATTTAATGCTTTCCGTACCAGGGATACAATTTTATGACTTGTCATACCTGCGGCTTTATCTACTAGAATTAAACCACAGTAATTGCTAACTTCACTTTGCTTAATATTCATAATTTTATATTGTTCTTTAATTATTTTTTAGGTTGATGCTCTTGATTTAAAGATTCATCTTTTAAAGATGAGTTTTTTTCATTTTCTTTTAATTCATCACTAACTTTAGTTAACAATGCACCCATTTTTACTGAATACTCTACACTATCATCATAATAAAAAACTATTTCTGGAGTGTAGCGAATCAGTAAAGATTTTCCTAATTCACGTCTGATAAAGCCAGAAGCTTGCTTCAAACCTTTTTCAGCTAATTTTCTTTGCTCAGGTTCACCCAATACAGAAAAATAAACTTTAGCAATTTGTAAATCAGGAGACATTTTTACTGAATTTAAGGTAATGCCACGCACCCGAGGATCAGATATTTCTCCACGAACAAGCATCATTGCAATATGTTCGCGGATTTGCTCACCAAGTTGTAGCATTCTTTTTGTAGCCATTTAAACAAAATATCCTTTAATTAATTAAGAGTAGCAGCTATTTCTTCAACAATAAATGCTTCCAAAATATCACCAACTTTAATATCATTATAATTTTCTACGCCGATACCGCACTCAAAACCTTGTGCAACTTCTTTTGCATCGTCTTTAAAGCGTTTTAAAGAACCAATTTTTCCAGTGTAAATAACCACACCATCTCGTACTATTCTAACATGAGAATTACGTATTACTTTTCCATCAGAAATCATACTACCAGCAATAACTCCAACCTTAGGAACAGAGAAAGTGTTCCGCACTTCTGCATGCCCAATAATTTTATCTTGCTTGATAGGAGCTAAAGTACCAACCATTGCAGCTTGAACAGCTTCAATAAGTTCATAAATAATGCTGTAGCATTGAATTTTAATGCCTGCCTGTTCAGCTACTTGTGCAGCAACTCTATCAGGACGAACATTAAAACCAAGAATAAGAGCATTTGAAGCTTTTGCTAATATGACATCAGTCTCAGTAATACCACCAACTGCAGAGTGGAGAATTTTAGTTTTAACTTTTGCAGTATCTAATTTTGCAAGAGAAGCTCTAATTGCTTCTGCAGAACCATGGGTATCTGCTTTTACTATAATAGAAACTTCTTTTGCTTTATCTTCAGCTTTTGCCATTAAGGCTAACAATTCATCCATAGATGAACCACGTTGACTTGCTAAATCTTTTTGGCGTTGCTTTTCAATTCTGTAAGCAACTGCTTCTTTCGCAATAGCGTCACTAACAACACAGTTAAATTGGTCACCAGCAGCTGGAACATCGCTCAAACCAATAATTTCTACAGGAGTGGCAGGTTCAGCTTGGGTAATTTTTTCGCCGTTAGCGTCATTCATTGCTCTAATTCTACCCATTGAAGTTCCAACGACAATAAAGTCTTGGTTTTTCAAAGTACCCTTAGTTACAATAACGGTCGCAACTGGACCTCTTGCTTTGTCAAGTTTCGCTTCGATGACAATACCTTCTGCTAAAGTATCTTTAGCAGCTTTTAGATCTAGCACTTCTGCTTGTAGTAGAATGGACTCTATAAGTTCATTTAGACCTTGATGCGTTTTAGCAGAAACTTGGACGAAGATAGAATCTCCACCCCATTCCTCAGGCATAACACCTTGGTCTGATAATTCTCTGTTAATACGATCTAAATTAGAACCAGGTTTATCTATTTTATTCACAGCGACAATAATAGGCACATTAGCTGCTTTAGCATGCGAAATAGCTTCAATAGTTTGAGGCATCACACCGTCGTCCGCAGCAACAACTAAAACCACAATATCAGTAACTTGCGCCCCTCTGGCACGCATTGCAGTAAATGCTTCGTGACCAGGAGTGTCTAAGAAAGTTAATTTTTGACCTTTATAATCTATCTGGTAAGCACCAATATGTTGAGTAATTCCACCAGCTTCTTTTGCAGCTACATTTGCAGATCGAATAGCATCTAGTAATGATGTTTTACCATGATCCACATGTCCCATAATTGTAATAATTGGAGGACGTGGAAGTGAATTTAATTCATTATTTTGTATTGTTCTACGCGCTAAGATATCACCAATAGTTACACTAGAACTTTGTGTTTCAAATCCAAATTCTTGTGAGACAAATGTAGCAGTATCAAAATCAAGTTGTTGATTAATACTTGCAGACATTCCTAGCTTCATTAATACTTTAATAACTGCACTTGCTTTTTGACTAAGTTCACCTGCCAAATCATTTACAGTAATCGATTCGTCTATACGAATTATTTTCTTTGATGCCTTAGTTGGATTTGCAGCTTCAACTTTTTTAATTTCTTTTTTCTTGAAGGATTGAGAAGCTTTTTTCCGATTAGGAATCATTGTTCTTACAACAATAGCTTGTTCTTCACCACCTTCAATTTCTCCGTAAAGATCTAGATCTTCATCATCCTCTAAACGGCGAGCATTTTTATTGCGGATACGACGAGCATCTTCCTCATCAGTAATTCTCCGTTTTTCTCTATCCTTATCTTTTTCACGATCTTTCAATCTTGAAGGAACATCTTTAGTAGGAGTTGTTGCCGGAGCTTCTCCACCCATAACAAAAGGTCTACTTGTTACTGGCGCAGCTGGACGAGGTCCAAAACCTCCAGTTCTTTCAGAGTTATATCCTCCAGAAGAGCCTGGTCTACCTTGTTGTCCGCCAGCACCTGTTCTAAAGCCTGCCTGACCATTACTGTCACGAGAGTCTCTGTTGCCAAAGCCTCCAGATTGACCAGGACGGCCACTGCCTTGTTGAGCCCCATTACGAGGTTGAAAATCTCTATTACCATTACCTCTGCTGTCACGAGAGTCTCTATTATCTGAACGTTGTCCACCCATCATACCATTTTGGGATTGATTTGGACGACCATAGTTATCGCGTGGATTACTAGATCTTGGAGCACCATTGTCGTCTCTACGATAAGCATTTTGTGAATTAAAACTTGCAGTTGTATAGCTTTGTGGTTTTGTAGGTGGAGCGGAAGGAGTTGCTTCAGCTTTTCTAACTATAACCGCACCTGTCTCTGTTTTTGTATTGGAAACAGATTTTGAATTTTGAGCAGGAGTCGCTGTACTGGACGCAGAACGTATGACTTGAGCAGAACTTGAAGAATTAGAACTTGGGGAATTGGTAGTTTGCACGTTATTAATCTCATCACTCTTTTGAGAGCGTATAGCTGATGTTGCACCTACTTCGGAGCCCTTAGACCTTGATTCTGTATCAGTTCTACTGGAAATTGCCTCTTGAGTTTGAGCGGAAGCAGCTGTTGTCTCTCTGTAATCTGGGGTTGTAGTTTTTTCTCCTACACGTGTAGAAGAATTAGAAACAGTTTGATTGTTAGCTAATGCGGATTTCATATTCTCACTTGCAGTGTCTTCTTCGTTATGAACTGCTTTGTTTCGTTTATGAATATCATCAGATGAATGTCTTTCAGGAACATCTTGAGAGTGTTTCTCAGATGTATCTGTACCAGCCGCAGCTTTTTTAATTACTGGAGCTTTTTTCGGCGCAACTTCGACTTTTTCATTTGCATCTTGGTTAGATTTTTCTTGTGATTCTTCCCCTGATTCAGGAGAAACTTCGACTTTTCTTCTAATAATTAATTTACTCGCTGCAGCTTTTTGAGCAGCTTCTTTTTCAGGATTTTTTCCAGACCGATGAAAAGCACGCAATTTAGCAGCCTCTGTTTCAGAGATCGCATTAAAGTGATTTTTTACTTGAATCCCGAGTTCTTGAAGCTTAATAATGGCAGCCTTGGTCTCAATCCCCAACTCTTTCGCCAAATCAAGTACTCTAATACGACTCATCAAATGCAGCTCCCAATATAATCATGCCAACAAAGCTAGCACGGTAAAAATAAATAAAAACTTTATATTACGACTCAAATTCTTTGGCCATAATAACAGACAAAACTTTAATAACAGCATCTTTTCTAGTAAGAAGCATTGCTTTTACTGCTTTTTCTTTGCCAAAAAATGTTTTTCCCAGCAAAGCAGAGGATGCATTAATTTTTATTCCTAAAACTCTACTCTTATACCGAATGAGCAAAGCATCACAATGACGATAAAATCTTTCACTACCATCATTTGAAAAAAGGAACACTCTGGAAATACGATTTGGATCCTTTTGTTTTTGTTTCGCACGAACAGCAGCTAGCCCTGCTTCTTCAGTTTGTAGCAATGTTTCGATGCTTTCCAATCCACCACGAAGACTACCGCAGCGGCGTGCAAAGGCAAGAGCGTGAATCAAATTATCACTTAATTCAACACTTGGAACTTTTATCGTACCATCAGGAGAAAAAACCTGGAAAGACTTTTGCAAGTTATGGAACAACAATTGAAGTTCAGTATCAGTTTCCAGAGATCTTGGCAGTTTCAGCATGTAACTTTCCAGACAATTTTATAGGTAATCCAGTTTTATATGCAATTTCATCTGCATTAGAACTAGCAACGGATTTAAAATCAGAATAACCAGCAGTATGAATAACTGCGGCTATTTGTTCAGCAACGCCTTTTAATTGCATCCAATAGCGCAAGCGTTCTGTAGGCACATTTTTTATATCGACTTTTTCAGGATCTAACAAAGGCTGAGGACGAGTTTTTGCAACAATATCATCAATCGCAGCTTCAGCTTCTTCTGATTCAGTCATTTCTTCTTCTTCATCTAAAATTGGCTCACCTAAATGAAAATCTTCTAAATCTTCATCTGTACTAAGATCAGCTTTTTGCTCTTCCAAAGAAGCAGCTAATTCAGCTGCTCCCTGCATGACTTGTTCAGCTTCTTCAGGAGTTAATCTTAACAACTTGATCAAAGTACGTTGATCCATTCTCGAAATATCTGCAGGATCTTTGTATCCTTCGTTCACAAGAATTTCAGCACGCATTTCGCCTAAAGCAGGAATTTGCGCTATTACGTTTTTATATTCTTGAACAAGTTCACGCATTTTAGATTCTGAACGAATATCCACTTTCCAACCGGTTAATTGGGCTGCAAGACGGACATTTTGGCCTCGTTTACCAATGGCTAGAGATAAATGTTCATCAGGAACGACAACTTCCATAATATGCAAACGTTCGTTTACAATAACTTTTGATGGTTCAGAAGGCGCTAAGGCATTACAGACGAAACGCGCAGGATCTCTATCATACGGAATGATATCAATTTTTTCACCGCGTAATTCTTGAACAATAGCTTGAACACGAGCACCTTTTATACCAACGCAGGCTCCTACTGGATCAATAGATGGCTCAGTACTGTAAACAGCTATTTTAGAACGACTACCAGGATCGCGTGCTGCACTTTGAATCACAACAATACCTTCAGATATTTCTGTCACTTCTTGTTCAAATAAACGAATTAAAAGTTCAGGATGTGCACGACTTAACATGACCTGTGGCCCACGAGTTGACTTTTTCACATCAACAACGAAAGCAATTACTTTGTCACGAATTTTGTATTTTTCGCCAGGTATTTGTTCCCGTACAGGCAATACACCTTCTGTTGGGCCTAAATCAACTATGATATCCGCCTTATCAAAACGACGGACTTGTCCAACTACAGTTTGATGTTTTTTATCTTTGAATTCTCTGACAACTTTTTCCTTTTCAGCTTCCATCACCTTTTGTACAATTGCTTGTTTAGCGGCTTGGGCAGCGATACGGCCGAGCTGGTCAGTTGGAAGCGGTTCACCTATTTCATCACCAATTTGCAAGGAGTCATCCATTGCTATTGCTTCAGAAGCAGGTATTTGCTTACTTACATTTGTAAGTTCGTTGTCTGCGACAACTATACGATAGCGAATTAACTCAATTTCTTCTGTTTCTTCGTTGAAACGTGTTTCAAAGACGCAATCACCAAAATGTTTGCGTGCAGCTGTAAGAACCGCTTCTCTTAATGCGCCTATTAGCAGCTGGCGATCAATATTTTTTTCTTTACCTACAGTTTCAATTACACGCTTCAAATCTATTTGCATTAAATGCACCTCTGAAAACAAGCTTAAAATTCAATGAATCCCATTAGTTAGAATTCGACTATTTTATTTTTTTTAATGCCCCTTGCCGAGCTTTTTGTCGAGCAGCATCTTTCGCTAACTTTACCGACTTCGATGCTGGATGGAATGGTAACACAAAAGCTATCTTAATTTCCTCAATGGGAACCTCAAATCTATGCGAACCTTCCACAAGCACTATGACTTTAGAATCTTTATTATCACAAATTTCATTTATTACCATAGTGAACTTGCTTCGACCAGAAATTTTCTGCCAAGTTTCAACAGTTATAACATCACCTATGGACGCTTGAAAGTCTTCAAGATCATAAAGAGTGGGCTCAGACCCAGGAGAACCTACTCGAATATTTACATCATCTGTAAATGGTTCAAAAACAGTAGACTCCATAAAATACTTATGAACTTCAGTACATTCATCAAATGACAGGTTTGTATCAGCCAAACGCGGGGACTTATTTGCCTCAATATCGGACAAAGAGTAGCCTTTATCTAAAATGATATCAACAATCGACTCACCCTCTTCAACAAAAAAAAGCCAATTTCTAACCCGCATTTTCAAAACACCAGGCTCAACAACCTTTTGTTTTTGCAAGTTTGCAAGCTCTCTTCTTAGGTTATGAAGAATTTCACTATGATTTTGCCTAGTTAACTGTTTTGGGTGACTTAGTTTATTCGCATCGTTTTCTAGATACAAGAGATCTCCAAGATTTTAAAAAGTTTAAGGAATGTTAACCCTTTAATAAATCCCCAACGGAGGGGGCAAACTTTAAACAAATTGGGTATAACGTAATTCCTATAAAATCAAATCAAATTTTTCATGAATTGAACAAAAATTTATATCTATGGTCGAATACAGATCCCACAATTATACAAATTTCTTTTCTTATATATTTGAAAGGAGATAAAATTGAAAGGACTTTACAGAAAAAGACTTGGAATTTGGGGGGAAGAGACTCTTGACTGTTGGATGAGTAAAAAAAAATGGATTCCCATATTAAAAAACAAGAAAATAAAACGAGGCGAAATTGATAGAATTTATCAATTCATGAAAAACCATTACTGTATCGCAGAAGTTAAAACTATTTTTTTAAATAAAAGCATGTCTAGTGAATATTTGTTTTCTGAAAACTTTATGAAAAAATTCGTAAAAAAACAGCAACTTCTAAATTTATTGAAATTTGCTAATTTCTATCTTAAAAACAAAGAAAATAATGTTTTCATCAGAATATTTTTAGTTTTCTTATTTAGTAAAAACAATTTTTACATCGACAAGATACACTTGTGCCAGAACATTAAGATTTGTTACTTAGAAAAAAATTTCGTTATTATTTCTATAATTCCTGAGTTTACCCCTAATTTTTATGGAAAAACGGATTTAGAAATTTGGCAAAAGTAAAAACTTGAAGAATTTTCATAAATTTAGAAATTTAAACTTCGATAAAAAGAGTACTTCCCAATAGGTGGATAATATGCGAATTAAAAATGTCATTTTATTGCTTTTAATTATAATAATCGCAATTATTATCATAATATTTTTGGAAAACTATCAAAAAAGTACTGATTTAAAGCAAACAAATACCTCTAAAGAAAAAATCGAAACAAATAGTTCTAACAATGAAAGAGTTGATTATAAAAAAGGGATGGAAGAATTAAATAGACAAAAAAGAGAAAATGAAATAAAAAAAACAAATAGTATTATCAAAACAAAATATAATGAAGATGAATTTAAAAAATATATTAAAGATAAAGTAAATACAAAAATTCCAAATCATGATAATTTATATTTTATAGATAATATTTCAGCAGTATATAAAAAATCTGATGAACTTATGAATAGAGAATATCTATGGCAAGATGAGGAATTTTTATATTATAAATCATCCAATAAATTTGATCATTTTTCAAATGAAGAATATTTAGCGTTGTTTGATAAAAACACAAATAGTATATATACCACAAATGGATTTTTTATTCTTAAACATAAAAAAGATCCAATTAACTTTTCAGGTATGTATGATAGAAATAATGTTGATAAAGTGACTGATTTCAAAGAAGATATATCTATTGTAAGAGCAAAAAACAATAGCAATTTAGTAAAAATTTATCAATCTCTACAAAATGAAAAAAATTTAATTAGTGTATCTCTAGAAATACTAGATAATATTCTTGTAAAAGATTTTTAAGGAAAGATGAATGAAAAAATTATTTTTTATAATACCATTTTTTTCCATAATATTTTTTTACTCTTGTGAATTGATCTTTCGTGCCGATGAGACTGAGAAAAAAGACTTATTTAAGGAAATGTGGCATTTAAAAAATACTGGACAAAAATCCTATGCAAAAACAGAAGCAATTTCTGGCATTGATTTAAATTTACCTAGCGATAAATATACTGGAAAAAATATCAAAATTTTAATTGCTGATGACGCTGTAGATTTAAAACATCCTGATCTTATTTCGAATGCTTTAGTTAATGGTTCTATTGATCTTTACAATGATCCATTAAATTCTGTTTCATACATACCTATTACACAAAACACTGAAACACATGGAACGAAAGTTGCTGGAATAATAGCCGCAGCTAAAAACAAAAACAATAATTTTAGAGGCATCGCTTATTCAGCAAAATTAGGAAGTGCAAATTTATTTGAAAAAGCAAACTCAATTTTTTCTTACACAACTTTGCAGATGTTAATGTATGATTTTGCATTTAATCAAAATTTTGATATCATAAATCAAAGTTATGGAGAAAATCCTTTTGTTTATTCTTCAATATATTCTTCAAATTCTCAAGCTATTAATGAATTAATAAAAAATAATTATAGGAAAAACTCGACAAAAGGTTTTATCATAGTTACTAGTGCTGGAAATTATACTTGTGAATTTAAATATGCTGATAAATATACTGAAATAAATGGAAAAAAATCAAGTTATGAAACAACTACAAATATAAACTTTAATAATCTAAAAAATTTAAAAGACTATGAGAAAAAATATTTATCAAGAATAAGACCTCATTTATCTTTATTTGATTGGAAAAAATCAACACCTTATACTATTGTTGTAGGAGCACTATCCGCAAATGGAATTATTGCTGAATATTCAAGTATTGGTTCAAATTTATGGATCACTGGATTTGGAGGAGGGGAGTTAAGTAGAAAAACCGAAGATAATTATTTCAACTCTGATTCTATCGAAAGACCAAAAATTATTACAACAAATATTCCTGGGAGAGTAGGATTTGGAAATTTATTTGATAATGGATTTTTATCTGAAAATAAAAATCTTCATTATTCATCTACTTTTACTGGAACCTCAGCAGCAGCTCCAACTATTTCTGGGGTAATCGCCTTACTGTTAAGTTCGAATCCAAAATTATCCTTTTGGGATATAAAACATATTTTAGCAAAAACTGCTAGCAATAAAAAAATTGAACCCAATCCAAAACCCTATTGTATTAAAGTCATCGAAAATTTAAATTTATTTGAAACAGGAAGTAATCTTTGGTCAGTTTGGAAAAATAATTGGGTTACCAATGCTGCGGGTTATCACTTTAGTAATTTTTATGGTTTTGGCGTAGTTAATACAACTGAAGCTTTAAATTATGCTCTAAATTATGATTATCCCTATTTAGGGAAACTAATTTCTAACTATGTTTATAAAAATTATAATATACAAAAAGTAATTAATGAGGGATCATTTGATTATCCAATTGAGATAAATATTGATAGAAATATAAAAATCCAAGCAATAAATATCTATCCAATTTTAGACGCTAGTAAATCTGACGGAATAGGAATTGAAATTGAATCTCCCCAACATACAAAAAGTGTAATATTATATCCTGGTAACTCATTAATTTCTGCTAGTACTGATGATTATAATAATAGACTTAAATTTCCAGGAAATAATTCCAAACTTGCTGATGAAAATATTGGTTTATTAACAAATGCTTTTTATGAAGAAGATTCCAAGGGTTTATGGAGAGTAAAAATAATTAATGCAAATAAAAAAGAACTTAATCAAAATAATCAAGTTCTTTTTAAGGGAATTAAATTTGAAATATTAGGCTTTTCAAAGAATTAGTTTAATGCGCAAAACCTTCTATATATTTTTCTGCTTGCAAAGCCGCTTGACAACCTCTTCCTGCAGCCGTGATAGCTTGGCGATATAATTTATCTTCAACGTCACCCGCTGCAAAAATTCCTTCAATATTTGTATAGGTTCCATTTTTTGTTAATATATAGCCCTTTTCATCCATATCAACCAATCCTTTCACAAAATCTGTGTTTGGATGATGACCTATAGCCATAAATAAGCCGTCAACGGTAATATTATCCTTTGTCCCATTTTTATTTTTCGCAACAATACCTGTTAAGCCTTTGTCATCAGAAATGGTATCTATAATTTCTGTATTATAAATAATTTTAATTTTCGGATTTGCAACTACACGTTCTTGCATAGCTTTACTAGCTCTAAATTTATCACTTCTATGAATTAAAATTACTTCGGCCGCCAATTTGGAAAGATACATTGCCTCTTCCATGGCACTGTCTCCACCGCCAACAACGGCAACTTTTTTATTTTTATAAAAAAAGCCGTCACAAACAGCACATGTTGATAATCCGTAGCCCATCAATTTATCTTTATTTGGCAAGGGCAATGTTATTGCAGAAGCTCCGGTAGCAATAATAACTACTTTTGCTTCTAGATCTGGTTCATAGTCACGCTTAATGATGAATGTTCCTTTATTGCTTCTTTCTACTTTTGATACTGAACCATTTAACATGCGAGCACCTACTTTTTCAGCCTGTTCACGCATATCCCGCATTAATTTATTTCCATCTATTCCATCTACAAAACCAGGCCAGTTTTCAATTACACTGGTAGTAGTCAATTGACCGCCAGGTTGCATACCACCAATAACAACAGGTGATAATGCTGCTCTTGCTGAGTATATAGCTGCTGTTAATCCGGAAGGCCCAGAACCAATAATGACAACATTTTCCATTTTTTACTCCAATGCTTAAAAGAATCTTAATGCGGTTTAAACCGTTAAGTATAATTTAGACTTAGTCTAAGCTCTGTCAAGGCTTCTTTCTTCCACTTCTTTTTTATTGAATAAATTATATAGTAATATTATATATTTATATAATGATTCAGAAGCTTTTGCGAAAAGAATCAACTACAATGTACAGCTAATTAAAAATATTATAAACCAAGTTTGTCTTCTTTCATAATTCTATGAAATTCTTTAAAAGGACATCCTAATGAAATCAAATAATTCAGAACTATTCTGGTTAAGTGGCGCTTCTAGTGGAATTGGATATGCTGTAGCCGAAGAACTTGCAAAGAAAAAAGCCAGTATCATTATTTCATCAAGAAATGCGAATAAAATTTCTGATAAAATAGGCATTCTTAAAAACTTAGGCGCAAGCAGCATAGAGTTAGTAGATTTAGATATATCTGAAGATGAAGCAAAAAATACTATAAATAACACACTAAAAGGAAGAAAATTAGCTGGCGTTTTAGTAAATGGAGGCGCTTATACAGGAAAAAAATTAGTCGAATATAAGTATGAAGACTTCCTTCAAAGTAACAAAAATATTCTTGCTGGACCAGCACAATTTATATTAAACATTTTACCTTTTTGTGAACATAATAATTCTAGTATAGTTGCAATTACAAGTACATCGGTTAAAGAGCCTGTTGGTTTATTACATATGTCTGCCATTTATAGATCAGGTTTAGTTGTTTTCTTAAAAAATTTAGCACATGAAATTGGTCATACAGGAATACGTATTAACAACGTTGGCCCTGGTTCTACAGCAACAGAACATATAGAACATTTAATAGAAAGTTCAGCAATAACGACAAATACAAATGCAGAAATAATTAGGAAAAACTTTGAAAGTCGTTCTGCACTTAATAGAATGGCAGATCCATCAGAAATTGCAAAAGTAGTTACTTTTTTATTTTCAAAAGATGCATCATTTATCAATGGACAAACTATACTAGTGGATGGTTGTTCCACTAGATCATATTTATAATTTTATAAAACTATTTGCAGCTTGTTTCATTAAATCATTAGTTATTCCACATTCTTCAATTAAAAAATGCGAAATACCACCATTTTTTTGCTGTTCAGTAATAAAATTCTTCATTTTTCCTATTTTATGTTTTTCTAACGCACTTGTTTTTTCATAGTCACATTCTATTGCATTTATTGTTTCTTCACTCAATAAGTTTTTTTGCTCTAAAGCCATAGCAGAAAGCATAGCTGCAAATGCACCAGTTCTATCTCTACCAACATCACAATGAAACAAAAAACTATTTTTATTTATCAAATCAAGTAAAGCTTTTTCAAAAAAAGTGCACATAGTTTGTTTAAATTCTATTTTTTTCCAATTCTCAAAATTTTCTATATCATTGATTTCAAAAGTTGTATTCGGATGAAAACCATATTTTCTGGTTCCATTCTCCATTTCACAGTAATAAGAATGGGGATTCCAAGGGCTAAAATTAAACGAATATATTGTATTTGGATTATTGATTTTATTACAACTCCAGCCAGAAAAATACTTATTTGAGCGATAGACAAGACCTGTGTTAAACATTTCTTTCTTCAAACACTTATTTAAACTTTGGCCTACATCTCTGAAATTTAATCTGTAATCAAAAAGCCCAATCCATAGTTTTGGTTCGTATTTACTTTTATCTCTTTTATAAACATAGCCAATAATCGCAACTAAAGACAAAATAAGCAGCAAAGGAATTAAGGTGAAAAGTAATATCTTTTTTTTGTTCATCAAATATCCATATCTATATACTAGTAAACAATAAAATAACTTTCCTAAAGATCGTTACTCCAATTCAAAAGACAGTTTTAAATCATTTAACTAAAAAAAAATAGTCGAAATAAAAAAAACCGAGTTTTATTTTCTCGGTCTTTTTTATAAATATAGAATATTTTTTAAAGAGAAAAATTAATTTCCTCCAGCTTTACAACCTGGGTAAGAAACTATTTCAGAATGTATTTTTGTTATTTTATCTAATAATTCATCGTCATTATTCAGTTGATTTAATACAATTCTTTCCCATTCAGATGTATTTAAAAATCCAGAACAACCATGCATCCATGGAGCATAAAATAATTTCTGAGTGTTTTCTAATTCTTCTGCCTCTTTCGAATTAGTTACAAGAGTATGATCTAATGCTTTGATTGATTGATCTAAGATCTCAGTTACATTATCTCTTGAAATAAATCCCATTTTATAAAATTGGATTGCTAGATCAGCTGTAGTGAAATAAGGAATTTGATTTTTATATATTTCATATCTTTTCCTTGAATCACTAGTAGAATAATTGATAATGTTTTTATCTGGTCCAGCATAAATATGATGCATGAAAGTTACAGTTCTATTTGGATACATAGATGATATTTTTAAATAAACATCTGGATCCAATTGTCCATTATCACCCATTAAAATTGCATAAATTTCCGGGTCACTATCCATTATTTTCTTTATAGCTGCAACTTTTCCATTTAATATCATATCATTTATTTTATGATTTAAATAACTTGAACCTGTTCCAACAGGAAAATAAGGATCTATTTCTTCTTGTGGCACATTATGATTGTGATTATGAATTACACTTGGAATTTTCTCGATAATTCCAACTACACCATGAATACTATTTTGGATATTTAATTTATTTGAATTAGCTTGAGAAGGCAAAGAAGTTTGAGTAGGAAATTTGTTAACTTGTAAAAAGTGATTTGCTGGATAAGCCAAAGGACCTTTTGCACCAGTTACATAGAATATTTCTCTTGCAGAAGTTGTGTTATTATCAGAGAAATTTTTGAATAAAAGAGGCATAGCAAAAAAAGCATTAGATTGCATTGAGTTTTCAGCAAATAATTTTGTACCAGCCATCACTGCTGTTATCTTAATAGTGTCGTCTACATCAGATATTATTACATATTTTTCAGCATAAGCTGAAATATTAAGTATCAGTGTAAGAAAAGAAAAAATGAAAGAATATATTATTTTCATGTAAGCATCCAATAGTTATAAGTTTTATTTAACTATATGTAATTCTTAGACTATATTCCGTCAAGGGTACTAAGGAAACAATGTAAATTTAACTTAAAATACAAAATATACTAAGACATTTTTGATTTTATCCATAATATTTAATATGATTTTAATCAAAAATTAATTTAAATAATAATACAAATTAGAGGATATATATAAATATTTTCCTATTAAAGACGATATATCAATAGTTATATTCATATGGATAAAGCTATGCGATATATTATCTTTTCAAGAATACTATTTGCCATTATTATATTTTTATCCTGTAAAAATCAAACCGATGATAAATCTGTAAGTAAATCTATACCAGATCAACAAAAGACAATCTCTTCTTTTCCATTTAGTTTCTATTCGACAGCTAACAGCGGAAATGAAGATAATTGCTTAATAATCCTAAAAGAAATGCAACAAAATGGCGTTACTATGATAGGGCCTTACTACGGCCATAATATTACACAATGTTTTAAATCAGCTAGTAAATTAGGAATGAAAGCCATTTATAGAATTGATTTAATAGGGCAAGATAATAAAAACCCTATAAATTTCACATCTACTCCAATAAATGATGCGCCAAATTATGCTGAAATAAAGCAACAAGTTAAAACAACTATTCAAAATATAGTCAATGATCCTGATTTAAATAATGCTGTTGCTTGGTGGGCTGTTTCTCCAGAAGAATTAAGATATTGGCGAAAAAATGAAATGAATTACTTAACAAATTTAAAAAAAGCAATTTTAGAAGTAGAAAATGAATTAAATTTAAAACATAGACTTCTGATGATGTATGAACCAAATAATAGAAAAGCTGCAGACTTAGTAAATATTGGAAAATATGGCCTTGATGTCCAAATGCGGGGGGTTTATGGAAATGGAATAGATGATCCAAATTGGCCGAATATTATTGAATTCGGAACACAAGCAGTTTATCAATCATCAAATGATTTAAAAAATCTTGGCGGCGTTACTTTAAATTTGAACAAAGATTATTCAAGTAGTCTTAATGAAGAACAAGCAAAATCATTAATTCGAGTTGCTGCTTATGTTGCACTAATAAATGGTGCTAAAGGAATTCAAATTTGGTCGTGGGCAACCCGCGCGGGGTTATCAAAAGAAAATAGAGACAAACAAGTTGCAGCATATATGAGTGTTAGTAATGACTTAAATGGAAAATTGCATTTAGCAAATATTTTTATGCAAGGCCATAAAAATCAAGACAAAAGTTTATTCACAATCACTTCAGGAACAGCAACCGAAAATTTAAAATTCGAGCTATGGGACTATAATAATAGTAAATATTTGTTCTTAATTAATACTTCATTAAATAAAAAAGTTTCAATTAATTCTTTACTAAATCTAAATTTTCAAAAAAATGAATTTATCGAAGGATTTTCAAATAATACATTTAAAATGCAAAGTAATAATACATTTTCTTTAGATATTGATCCATTAAGTATTATAATTTTGAAATTTTCATAAATAAAATATTTTTATTAACACTTAAATTTATTACAAATTATATAATTAAATTAAGAATATAATTTGGAATTAATACAATACATTAATCCTACATTCAATCTGAAATTAAGAAAGACAATTGGGTTCAGTTGTCAATTTGAAAATTTTTATTCATACTTCGCTTTCATATCTTTATGGCCTTCTAAATGTTCTAATAAATATTTTTTTTGGGTATTATTCAATAACTTTCTTATTTTAATAATATTTTGGAAATGTAGTTCTAAGATTCTTTTTTTTAAATCTAAATATTCAAGGTACATTTTTTTTAAATCTGTATCTGACTTTGTTTCATCCAGAATGGCTGTATTTATTTTTGCTAATTTTCCATGCAATTCATCTGAAATTGCTTTAAGTAAAACAATTTGATCATCAAAAATTTTCTTCATTTTTTGCTTTTGATCTTTTGTTAAATTAAAAGTGGAATCATCTAATATTCTAATACTTGCTATTATACTTTGAGGTTCCACTTCATGTGGCTCAATAAAAACCTCTTCCGCTTTTGCTTGCAAAAAATTTGTCAGTAATAAAGTTACAACAAGATATTTATAGCATTCTTTAAGGTTAAGCATAAAAAAATTCTCCGAAAACCCAAACAAGGAATCGGATTTACTATTGTCATTTTTAATTATTTTATTAGTCGGGGAATAGACATAAGATCGGTGAAAACTAGAAGTTGGTGCTCATGACCAGAATCGAACTGGTACACCCTTGCGAATACAGGATTTTAAGTCCTGTGCGTCTACCTATTCCGCCACATGAGCACGAATGATTACATATAGCAAGAATTTAAGATTGACAAGCCTTGGAAGGATATTTACGCAATTTTTTTTTCATGCTAGCGTCAAGACGGCTATTTTGTTCAATTATTTGCTTATCTAATAGAGGAATATATGGAAAATACTGAAAAAAAACAGGCAACTGCAGCAGAAATCGCTCAAATAATTAGCAGTATTTATGCAAAAAACCTTTTTAACGGCAAAGTCGCTTTAGTAACAGGAGCATCAAGGGGAATAGGTAGAACTATTTCTATTGCTTTAGGCACGTTAGGGGCAAAAGTAATCGTAAATTATGCTGGTAATGCATCTGCAGCTGAATCCGTTGTCTCCGAAATCAAAGAATGCAATGGAACGGCAACTTGTGCAAAATTTGATGTTGCAGATTTTAATTTAGTGCAGGAAAGCATAAAAGTTCTTGAAAAAGAACATGGCGGAATCGATATCTTAATCAATAATGCTGGTATTTCTAAAGATAACCTGTTTGTAAAATTTAAAGAAGACGATTGGAATGCTACTTTGGATACAAACTTAAAAGGTTCGTTCAATTGTTCGCGTGCAGTTGCAATGGGAATGATGCGCAAAAGATCGGGAAAAATCATTAATATCTCATCAGTAGTAGGTTTAACAGGAAATGCGGGACAAACTGCATATGCCGCTAGTAAAGCAGGAGTTATAGGACTGACTAAAGCTCTTGCATTAGAACTTGCTGGAAGAAATATTCAAATAAACGCATTAGCGCCTGGATATTTTACTACCGATATGACAAGCACCTTGGGCAATGAAGTTATTAAAAAAATAGAGGAAAAAATACCATCTGAAAAAGTTGGCGATCCAATCGAAGTGGCAAAAGCGGTTATCTTTTTAGCATGTCAAGCTTCAAGCTATATTACTGGCCAAACTCTTGCTGTTGATGGCGGCATGACCATGCACTAGAATTTCCTAACGGTTAAAACCTGTTTTTCGAAATAAGAACATCGTTTTTATTTTTCAGGTTGGTTTATATTAGGAAAATAATATTTAACGATAATTAATAATAGACCTATTGTATTTACAAAAGTGACAGTTAAAAGAGTAATAATAACACTGTCACTAACAACAATAAATTTTAATGCTGTTAGAACTATGTGACTAATTAAAATTAACGCAACAACAAGATAATAAAAAATAATAATTGTAGTTATTTTTTTTTCTAACCTTAAGCGTGCGTTCAATTCTAATTTTTTCTTTTTTAATGCAAGAACATCCTGCTCCCGTTCAATGCTTTGTCGAGTTATAACATTTTGTGCGCTATTAAAAATATCTTGACATTCAGGAGTAACAAAATCTGATTTCGTAGGATCTAATTCAATATCTTTTAGTTCAGTAGAATCAATTTTGTCAGAAAGAGAATGGGTCTCTCCAAAAATACTGGGTTCTAAACGAATACCTATCAAGTTCTTTTTACCTTGTCTTTAAAATAATTAAAAATTTCTTCATTTGGTATCATTTTGTTTCTGAAATTGGGATCATAATTTTTATCCCACGGTGAGTCTTTTACATGTGTTAAATAGGAGAGTTTTAATCCATCATACCCACCAAATTGTTCCCAAATAAAGTTCAATATATCTAACAAATTTTGGTCTTTAGTATTGACTGAAGGTTCGCATATTTGAGATCTTCCAGTGGAGTTTTTTACTTCTGTTAACTTCTTTTTAATACCATGAGATCCAAAGGGAGAGAGATCAAAATATAATTCAGGGATGACTGGTCCATGTTTCCAAGCTTGAAAAGTCTTATCAATAAGCGGGGATTTATAAACTGCTAGATAAATACCGTGGGCAAAATAAAGTAACTTTTGTATCTGCATATGTGAAAGTAATTTATTTTCACTTTTTGCTTTGTCAATAAAAAAATTGGCAACTGCCCTAAAGTTGTGAAGCATAATCTAACCCTCTTAGGTTTTATATACCATAAAACTATAAATTCATTCAAGATATCTAAAAAAATAAATCCAAATAAGAGAAACATAAATTATTAATGCCATTTGGTTTCTTTTAACAATTCTATAGCAAATTTACCTTTCTTTGATATTTCTTTCACATACTCAACATTGAATCCAAATCCATGCCCCTCACCTATTCCACTAAAAATCCATTCATTTTTATCTTTATTAAAGGTTATGGAATCAGGGCATGAATTTAATTTCAATTTATTCCTAAAACTTTCACAATCCAAATATTCCTCATTTTCTGGATATTGAATATGGAGTTTTACTTTTCTACCATCTACGATATATCTTTGGATATTTAAAATAAACTCTGACTTTAAAGAAAGTTGTAATTGTTTGCCAGTAATATTTTTTGTCCAAGGTTGTATCCCTCCCTTAGAAAACATCAACCATTTTTCTTTTAAATTTAGAGAATTTAAATATAAAATTAGGTTTTTATCGACTAGCTCTGAATTAAATATAGAATCTAAATTTTTTGCATCTGTTAAAGAATTACCTAAAAAAACCATACACTTAGTAGTATCACAAATAGGATTAGTTTTATTAGAATAAATAGAATTCCAGTAAATAATAGAACGAAAAGCTTTGTTAGCTTCACCTGAAATTTTACTATCTTCTGCTTTCACAACAGCATTAGTATAGGAAATAGGATCAGTTAAAAGATAATACTTGTTTTTTTCTAAAAGTCCACCAAGAAGAAGTTTTTCTTGGAGATTTTTCTGCCCAATTAAAGAAACAAAAAACATTCCACAAGTAGTAAACATAACATCTCTACCATGAACCTCTTTATACCAATTAGAATAAAATTTAGGACAATTATTTGTAACTTTTATTTTCTCTTCTCGAAGTTTTGAATAAAGTTCTACTTTAACTAAACCTTTATTATCTAATTGGGAACTAATTTTATTTAAAGCAATAAAGTTTTTTAAATATTTGTAACTATGCTCTGCTACTACAAAGCCATTGACTCCTTCTTGTCTAAAAATAGCTAAATATTGAGGATTATTTCTAGGCCAAACATATAAAACATGTCCATAATAAGGTTTAGAAAAGACATTCCCTGTACTTCCAGTTTTTGCAATAATACTATTTTCAGAAATTAATTTTTTAAACTCAACAGAATTTCGATTTAAAGTAGAATTTTTGTAATACTCATGTTCTGCTAAGGGAAAAAATAATTTTCTATCGCCTGATAATATTGAATTCCGCATTAACCAACCAGTTTGAATTAAATTTAAAGGGTAAAACCATGTTCCATCAGGTTTCCTTTCTCCAAGCACCCAACTCTGCATTGTTGCAGAATTATTTAGTAAAGATAAGTCCAAATTATTTAATTGATACTTTTCATCATTTATTAAACTACTAAATTTTTTTTTATCAAAAAATTTAATTTTATTATTTAGTTTTAAAATTTCTCTAGTATCACTTTTTAGCAATGCTTCAGATAAAAAATTTATTTCTTTCAAGGTTAGTTTTGATGTATCAATGCTTGAAAAAACAGGAATTTTAAGAAGAGATCCTAATGGAGCAGCCTTTTTTTGATTACCTGAAAAATCAACTAATTTCCCAGTTGTTATATGAATAATTCGCCACGAGAGACTTCCAGAATCCTGCTCTTTTTGAACATCTAAAATCTGTGAAATTAGCGTGGGAAAACTGCAAGGTTTTTCAATACTCCAACCATATTTTTTAATTAAACTTTGCAAAGCATTCCTAGATGTTTCTTTTAAGGGCCTATCGTATTTTACATCCTGTTTTAAATCATCTAATTCTGATTCATTTGTTTCATCAATTTTGCTAAATAAATGAACTTCTCCACTATAAAACATGGCACTGCCTTCATCAGCCCATATTGGTAATTTGCCTTTACAAGTATGAAAATTAGCTTCATGCATTAATTCATGTTTTACAAGTAGTTCTACTGTATAAGGCTTAATAGGAGTTGCCTGGACAACTATTTTTCCAGGACTCCAAGTTCCAGCCACCCCATGTAAATTATTTTTGTAATTTGCCTTTTGCTTCTTATTAAAGGGATAGATTCTTAAGTTTTCAGTATCTTTACCAAATGAATATCCCAAAGACTTCAACTCAAGTTGCATTTTGTTTATTTTATCTATTAACAAAACTTGTTGCTGAAGTTCTCCATATAAAAAAATATCCATTTCAGTTATTTTTTACCTCAAATGAAGAACTTAACCCAAAAATATTATCATTATACATATCTGTTGCTTTTGTTGCGGGAATTGAACTCATTCCTGAAAATCTTACATTCCAAACATTATATATTTCTAAACTATCATTTTCATTACTAGGTAATTCTAAAACACGAACTATTTTTTCTGGATAACGTTTAGTTTCTAATATCGCGTCTGTTTTTATTTTGAAATCCGATAAATAAATATCATCATTATCTACTCCTTCAGCTATGGAAGGAATTAAATCTTCAACTACTAAAAAATTACTATGAATATTGCGATTATTATTTAACTTACTACGTTTTATTGTTAGTTTAACTAAAACTATGTCTCCAATTTTTAATTCTGATAAATTGATTTTTTGAACTTCTTTCTTTTTCTCATTATACTTTAAAAATTCTTTTTTAATTTTAATTCCATTATCCATCTCTTTTATATCATTCATTGGTACAAATGCTTTAGCAGAAGCCAGAAGCGAAAATCCGTTTGGTAAATTTTCTGGAACTAAAGTATTAATTGATTTATCAGATTTTAAATTTTTCAAATTTCCTGAAAAACCTCCAAGAGTTGGAGTTAATTTTAAAATAGTTTCATTATCTGTTCCTTTTATATTAATACTTGAGGTTGATAATTTTTTAAACATTTTTACTTCATTCTTAACAACATCTTTTAAATTAATAATAACTTGAGCAGTATTAAAAGTTGAACCAAAACTATACCCATTTTCATTTAATGTCTCTATTAATCTATTCTTAAAAAGATTTTCAAACTCTTTATTAATTTTATTGTTCTTAAATAAGATATTGTAAGCTGAAGAATATATAGTAATATAATCTATTGGAAATGGTAAATTTTCTTCGCTATCGCTTAGTTTAACATTTTTAAAATAAACTTGATTATTAATTTTTGGAATATCTTCTAATATTTTATCTTGTAACTTTTGCAATAATATATCGTAATTTTCTTTTTTAATTTTAGAAATTGAATCATTATACGTCCAACTTTCAAGAATTTCTAATGTATAAACCAATGATGAAATGCTAATTTTATCTAAAGGAGAATCTATTATATTTTTAAATACCTTTTCTAATTTCTCACTTGGAATCACATTTAAAATTGCAGCATTTCTAAAAAACAAGAAATTATCTTCCGATACTTGATCATCTTTAATTAAAAGTTTTTCAATATTTTGCATACTTAACCAATCTTTTGCATGATCTAAAGCCTCACTAACTTCACCTTTCATTGCAAGAAAATTTGCTTGTTCTAAACCATATGCTGCAATAAGTGTCATATAAACGCTAGGGGAAGGATTTTGCTTCCACATCGTAAATGCACCATTGCTTAATTGATTTTCAATTAATTTTTTTAAACCTAATTCAGAATTACTTAGAGCTTTATCATATACTTGTTTATATTGCCCTAGTTTATCATCTTTAACACCAAGTTCATTAAATAATTTGTATAAAACCAAATTTGGTAAAGTAGAAGAAACTAATTGCTCTGTACATCCATATGGATAAGTAATTAACCAATTTGAAGCTAATAAAATATAACCTGTTAATCCGTATGTTGCTTGGACATGAAGATCAGATATTTTAGCTTTTTCTGGTATATTAAATGTCAAATTATTACTATTAAAAGTGCCTGGAAAATTTTGCTGAATACCATTAGGAATTAATTTTAATGAATAATCACTTTCACCACCTGTTTTTAAACCAGCTGCATGAAAAGAAAATGTTAAATTACCGAGACCTGATGGAGTTAAAGCTTTAACAGAAAATGGAGTTATAATATCTTTCATCGCTAAAATTTGTCCATTTACTATAGAATTCTTTAAGAAAAGATTATCACTCGCAATAATTTTAGAAGTAAAAGATGGTGATAGATTACTAGAGTTATAAAATCTTACATTAAAATTTAATTCATCATCTGTTCGTAAAAATTGCGATATATTTGGATTAGTTGATAAATCAGTAACTGTTTTCAAATATGATTTTTGTTCTCCAAATCTTCCATCCTGGTCAATAGCCACAACATTAATTACCCATTCAGTCACATTTGCTGGCATATTTACTACAATTTCAGCATTTCCTGATTGATCAGTAACGACATGCGGAACCCAAGTTGCGGTATCTCGCATTTTATTTCGCGCCAATTGGTTTTTAGCTTTTAATGCAAATAAATCAAAATTTTCTCTTCTTATTTTATCTGCAAAACCATATCCTTGTAAATCATCTGAATAAAAAGTCATTAAATTTAGTTTTGGATCTGGATAGAAAAAATCAATAATACTTGGCCGAAATTCATTTTGAACATCATAAACTGCTTTATCAACAATAGAAACTGCTAATTCTACATTTGCTGCTGGAGATTTATCATATTTTGTAACATGGAATTTGATCTTAGCTTTTTCCATGGGTTCTAAAACTTTTTTATTATTTAATACAGATATATTTAATTTTTTATCTTTTTGGAGAATTTTAAAACTAATTGATCTTTCTAAAAACCTACCTTCATTTTTAGGTATGGTTAATGTTACAAAAAAACCATTGCCATAACTTTCTTTTGCTTCAATATCTAGCCAGGCACTGCGACCAGTTAAATTTATAAGTTTTTTCTCATAAATTTTACTTCCAGCTATTGTAATCCAAGCAATACCTTTTTCATTATTACCCCAACCTTTGGGAAGTAAAGCTAATAATTTAAATTTACTATTTACTTCAGCATTCTTTATATTTGAAAAGAGTTCTACTTGAGAATTATCTAATACAGCTGAATTAGTTTCGTCTGCTACAATAAATTCAACAGAATCGGATTCAGAAGAATTTTTCATTTTCTTCTTATTCAATGAAATTAATTTTGCTTTTGCTATTATTTTTCCAGTACTTTCAATTTTAGGTGTCATAATTTTAGTGACACCATCTTCGTTTGTAGTAAATGGAATTTCATCAAGTTTCTTTTCTTTCCCATCAGCAGTTAAAAGCTTAAAAGTTACTATACCACTAGCATTTTTAGCGATATCTCCATTTGGCATACTTGAATGAATAAATATTTCATTGTTACTTTTAGTATTAGATATAATATTTTTAATTGAAAGTGAGGGATAAGCTTCAGATAATGTAACAGGATAATTTTCAGTTAATATTGCTTGACTACCTTGAGCATCCATAGCTTTTATCATTAATGAATAAGTCCACTCTTCATCCTCTGAATCTTTTGATTCAGGTAAAGTAAATTCAAATTCTCCCATTCCTGATGAGTCAAATTCGTTTGCAGAGCTCCAAGAGCCTTCAAACACTCCATTATTACTATTTTTTAAAGTAAACTGTTTTGCTTTATCTTCAGATTTTTTTTCAGATGAACTTGATTCTTCTTGCATACCATGCACACCTTGCAAGCGCACATCTACCGAACTAAAAATTCTAATTGGTTGATTTTGACTATTTGTCAGTTTCTTCCCAAAGTAATCACTTCCTGACTGTATCCCATAACCTTCTTCACTTATCCATTGTGCAACTTCAAACTTCTTTCGATATACATAAATTTCATATTTTGCATCACTTGGCACTCCACCAGAATAACGAATTGCTTTAAATTTTAAATTAACAGTTTTACCTGGATAAAAAGATCCATCCATTTTTTCTAATTGTAAATAAAATGTTGGCTTAACATAATCACGAACTCTGAATTCCCCAGAATATGAGTTTTGCTCACTTTGTGCATGAATTTGATATATTCCCGGAGTTTGATCGCTTTGCAAAGCAATTTTTCCTGAAAAAGAACCAAATTTTGTTAAGTTAATATCTTTTAAGCTCTGTACAAGAGCTCCTTTATTATCCACGATATCAATTTTATCTAAGCGTTTAATTGGAGTATTAAAGAAAGATATTGGAGTTATTAGTTTACCAGAGTCTCTTGATCGCATTATCCCTTTAAAATAAACTTCTTCCCCAGGCTTAAAAATAGGTCTATCTGTCATCAAAAATATATCGGATTTGGCTTCATTTACTGACAGAAATTCTGTGCTTGCAAAAGCATTAATTCCATTTTTTTCTAATCTTACAACTAATTTAGAATCAAATGGAGTAGTGTCTTCAACTAATAATTGACCTGCACTATTTGTTTTACTAGGAGATGTTAACCATTTACCTCGACTGTCCCTTAAATAAACAGTAGCTCCTTCTACAGGTGACATATCTCTATTCATTGCTGTAATTAAAACTTGATTTGTTGATTGCTTAACTTGCATAGATATATCTGATATTTGTAAAATACTTTGTGCTTCATCTTGACCTTGTACAACTTGAATTAAATAGAGGCCTGATGGTAGCTTGGGTAAAATTATATTATTTTGATTATATGATTTATTTTCACTTATCTCGGAAAATTCAAAGCCAGGAGTTTCTCCTTCAATAATTTCAGTATTGCCCATTAATGGAATTCTAAATTTTTTAACTAGTTTTGTATTACTTGGAGGCAATATAAAAATTGACTTTCTTTGATCCGCAACTGAAACTTTTGGCAATATTTTTATAGAATCAGATAATATATCAGTAAAGTTTTTTCTAAATTCTGGGGAAATAAACCTTCTTAGCTTATCCAACGGAACATCAACTCGATTAAGCCCTTTTGCAATAAAATGACCCGCATTTAGTTTAGTTGTAGGTTCTTCATAAGTTCTACTTATATTTAATTGACCTTCCAAAAATTTATCAATATTTATTGGTTGGAGTATTCTCAACTCCATTTCAATATCTCGGTTTTGATAATCAAGCCTTATTTTTGCATTTTCTTCTGACGAAAAACTATTTTCTATCGTTAAATAAAAAGGAGATGCAGAAACAGATAGAAAATTTAATAAAATAAAAATATAAAAAATATTCCGTATTAAATACATGTTAAAATTCCTTACTATTCAAGGAAAATCCAGTTAAATTTTCGTTATTTTTTCCATAAAATCCAAAAATAGGTAGTTGATTCAAAGTTTTTAATGTATCATTCTTCATATTATTAATTTCCTGAATACTTTTTCTTTTCCAATCAGGAATTTGTTCCTTCCCACTATTTTCATTATCATCAGATAATAAATTTTTTGTTGCACTAAGAAATGAAGAAGAAAAAAATGTATTTAAATTAAAAGAAAAAAATAGTTGACTTGAAGTAAAATTATTCAAATCACCTGATTTCCAATTTAATATTGACTTATTTTGACTTTTACAAGATGAAGACATTTTATTAAATAATTGACTACTACTTGCCATTATATAAACATTTGCTTGTTTACAGTACTCAACAATACCATTTTCAGCAGCAACTAATCCATCAATAGGGAATCCTTCATCTAAATTTGTTTTATTATTTGAAATGATTAATCCTACTTCAGAAATATTAAACTTTGCATCACTATTGAGATCCCAGATAAAAGCAAAACCACTTTTATTCTTTCCTAATTTAAATACATCATAATTTAATTTTTCATCAATAATTAAATCGTCTACTGGAATTGGATTTGGTATAGAAATGCTTGCTGCAAAAGAAAAAAATACGTCATGAGGAATAGATTTTAAAACACCATCTGAGAATGATGGAGTTAGAATATCAAATAATTTATTTCTTTCTAATTTCATATTTAAAGGTTTTGTTTCATTCTCAGTTAGTTTAAAACTAAACTCAGGATTATATTTATTCTTTTCGAATAAGACATTCAAAAAGTTATCAAAGTAGCTTTCTAATCTTAGTTTAGCTACCACACTAGCATTGGGATCTTTAATTGAAAATTCTTCTCTTGGATTTTCTAAAGTATTAATTAAAGTAATTAGATTAAATGATAAATATATTTTGTTTTCAACTTCAGATATATAAATATCCTGGTTAGCTAAATTTATTTCCCATATTTTTACATTTGAACCTTTAAAAGCATATTTTTTCTTTCCATATTTTTTAGTAATTGTGACTAAAATATTTTTAGAACTTCTTGTATCTTCAGTATTATACTCTAATACAATTCCATTTTTTCCCCTTATTGTATCATAATAAATAATGGGGTTTGCTTCAATGATTTCTTTTAGCAATATATTAAGAAAGGGTTCTGCAACTTTTTTAAATCCAATTTCTAAACTTGTTATATTTTTTATGTCACTATAATTTGACATATATCCGCTAAAAACTTCGGATTCTTTAATTTTTTGAAATTTTTCATTTTTTGTATACCAATTATAAAAATCTTTTCCATTAGCTATTTTTATTACTAAAGTTGGATTTGTTCTTGCTAAGATAATTTTTTCAAAATTATCGCAAACAGCTTTACTATCAGGTCTTTTTGGAAGATCAATTGAATTTAATGAAACTCCATGCAATAATTTATCCAAGGTATAAGCATCAGCATTGCATTCATTATAGACATTATCAGGAAGATTTTTATCTAAATTTAGAACTGATAATTTTTTATTTATACTTTCGTCTAAGTATTGATATTTTAATAAAACTTTAGTTTCATTCATCTTAATACTATCAAAAGAACTTGAAAAAAATTTAAAATAAAAAATAATAGCACAAATTAATATAGCTATTAATATACTTATAATTCCTATAATTTTTTTATGTCTTGAAACATTTTCCATTTATAAATTCCTACAAAAAAAGGATTTCTATTATTTGGTAACCATTGAGGATCAGGAGAATTAAGTAAATCATTGATTGATACTATTCGAATTTTTGCATTTTTCCCTTTTCCTCCATTATGATACATAACTAAAGATTTATTATAAACTTTTCCAACATATAGCATTAAATGCCATGGCTCTAAGGCATTACTATTCTTATTAAATGCAAGAATATCTCCAGGTAATAAATCATTTACATTTTTTGAAACATATTCAAAATTATAGGTAACTAAATTTTCAGCATCTGCAAATGAAGAATATTTGGAATTTGATATTTCCCAGATATTTGGAAAATTTGGAAATAAAGATCTAGCTTCTTCTGAAACACTTGGAAAATATAATTTTTCAGGAATTTGCAGAATGTTTCTTTGTTTTAAAGTACGTTTTTTTAATGCTTCTTTATATGCAAACCTAATAAAACCAGCGCAATCTTGTTGTTCTTTTAACCAGCTAGAACTTATTCTTCTTGCTTGATAAAGAGCTAAATTTACGATAGCTGTTCGCAGCAATTTTTCATCTTTTAAGTTAATTAATTTTTTATTTTCAATGGAATTTTTAATATTACTAAAGGTTATTAATTTTTTTTTATGCTTTTACTTTCTATCTCTGAATAATCTTTAGTTTCTTCCGATGAACTTAAATGAATATTATAATCTTCATTATTTGAATCATCACTTTTATAATCATTAGAAGATTTCCATTTATCTAATATTTCTTTTGAAATTTCTAATTTAGAGTTTTTTCCATTTTTTGCAGGAACTATGATTTCTGGTTGTTGATTATTTCCCTTAAACACTACATAAGCTAGAGTTACAGTCTCACCAGGTTTAGCTAAAGGTTTTTCAATATCTTTTTTTAATTGATTTGGCATTCCTTCATTCGTTATTACAGTAAGTCTTCCTAATGTATGTTGTACTGCGCCACCAGGCCAATAATTTGCATCAATTCTATAAATACCAATTAATGGTTTTACATTTTGATAAATATAAGGGCCAAATCCTGGTGTATCAAATGAATCTCCTTCTTTATTCAAAAAAAACTTTCCACCCGAAGGTGATTCAGTTTGCACCCAATAAACATGAGAACCATCAGGTTCATATATGTGCAAATCAGTATATGCACCATCTGTATCATTACTTAATATTATTTTTAGACCTATAGAAGGAATTCGTGCTTCAAAAGTTCTTTTAATGAAAGTTGTTCCTGCTAAATTTCTGCACTCTACAATTACAGTATTTTTTCCTTTTGCAGCTGGAAAAGTTCGACTAAACGCACCATTTTGGTTTCTTGTAAAATATCTAGAGCCATTTATATTTATGTAAATTGGATTCGCAGTTACGTCTGAACAGGTACCAGAAACAGTTACCATTTGATTTAGAGTCCAACCTCCTGAAGGACTTTTTAATGTTAAAACAGGCTTTGTAGTTCCATTTCCTATATTTAAAAAACCTCTTCTGAGTAAAACATCTACATTTGCAGAAGCAGTTGCATAACACAAATTTGGAAATGAAATAACTAAAGGCAGCAATAAGTTAACATATTTTAATATCATTTAGAAACCCAATAATAAAATAATAGCTAATTCATTCTTTGCATTATTCCTACAAACATTGTGTCCGAGTTTTCAAAAGGAGAACCAAGCATTTTTTGCTCTTTTAAAATAAAATTATTATTTCGCATTAGAAATTTTTCAATAATTTTTTCATTCTCTTCATAAATCCAACTGCAAGTGGAATATACAAGGTAACCAGCTTCTCTTACTCCTAAACTTGCATTTTGTAAAATATTCAACTGCAGTTTAGTTAACTCTTCAATATTATTTTGTATTATTCTATACTTGGAATCAGGATTTCTTCGCCAAGTTCCTGAAGAGGAACAAGGAGCATCTACTAGCACCCAATCAAACCCATTTTTATTTTCAACTTCTTTTGCAAATTTAGGAAGACTGTTACCTTCCCACTTGATACAACGAATATTAAAAAAACCGCTTTTTTTTGCTCTCTTTTTTAACTCTTCTAGTTTATATTCTCTAATATCAGAAGCATAAATAACTCCCTTATTGTTTAAATAACTAGCTATTTGTTGAGTTTTACCACCGCCTCCAGCACAAGAATCCCAGACAAACTGCCCATTTTTTACTTGAATATTTTGTCCAATTTGCTGACTTGCAAGATCTTGAATTTCAAATAACCCATCTCTAAAAGATCTCAATGCAAAAATCCCACCTTTTACCTCTTGTAACATTATTATTCCAGGCAAATAGATAGAAGCTTTATATCCTTCTTGTATTAATTCTTTTAAAACATTTTCTGTTTCCGAAGAATTATTTAACCTTATCCACATAGGTGGCCTTGATTCTAGGGATTGAAATAATATATTTTGTTTTTCCGCATCCCAATTTGAATAATTAAATCTGATATTAAAATGTTCAAAATAATACAAAGGAACACTATAATAAATCATTTTAGATTCTAGTGAATTATTATTTTCAAGAGAATTGATTAAAGCTTCATAAATTTTTTTTTCTTCAGGAAATAAATCTTCAGGAATTTTAAAACTTGTATTTTCAGGAGTATCTTTTGCTGAAAAATATCGAAATCTTATCCATAAATAAAATCGCTCTGTATTTATGGCTGAAAATGCTTTTATAATATTTATTTCTTTTGAGTATTTTTTTGTAAAAGAAGAAAAAAAATCTTTGAATTCTAAAAAATTATTTTTTTTTATCGCTATAAAATATTCTTCAGCAAATAATGCAAAATAGCCGTATCTTATAGCAGCAAAAATTCCTTCACTATACCAACGTCTATCTTTGCTACCATACTTCGAATTTTTGGCAAATTCTTGTGACAACCAACGGTCTATTTGCGGTAGTGAGTCTTGAGTTACAATATTATTCCACAGTTTATATAAATGCCCCCAACGACCTTCAAAATTTTTAACGTTAGACATTTCAGAACTCATTCTTATTCCTCTAAATCATCATCAAAAAATTCAATCTCAGACCCATCTAAAGATTTCATATCATCATTCGTTAAAGATCTAATATCATCATCATAATTACGATCTTTTAAGAAACGAGCGCCTTTATTTGTTTTAACGCGTTCCCCTTTTTCATCTAGTGGAGAACGAGATCTTTCTCTAAAAATAATTGATATAGGAATATTTTTATAATTAAATGCCTCTCTAAAGGCATTTTCAAAATATCTTTTATAACTAAAATGTAAATCTTGAGGATGTGAACAGAATATAATAAATCTGGGCGGTAAAGTACCAACTTGGGTTGCATAGAAGAATTTAATTCTTTTAGATTTATTTTTTACCATTGGTGGTGTGTGTTTTAATAAAACTTCTTTCAGTACGTTATTAACCTGGGAAGTAGAATTTCTTTTGTTACTTTGATCGTATAGATCTAAACATAAAGGAATTAATTTACTCACCCGTAAATTTTCTAGTGCACTAACAAAAACTACTGGAGCATATCTTAAATATCTTAAATCTAAGTGTAATTTTTCAGTAAAATCATTTACTGTTTTAGAATTTTTGTCTTTTATTAAATCCCATTTATTTACAACAATTAAAATTGGTTTGCGTAATTCAAAAGCATAGCCTGCTACACGGGCATCACCATCCGTCGCTCCGTCTTCCGCATTTATGACTAAAACAGAAACATCAGACTCTTCTAAACAAGAGACACTTCTAAACGCTGAAAACCGTTCAAGTTTATCTGCCATTCGACTTTTTCGACGAATTCCTGCTGTATCAATAACTTGCAATTCTCTGCCATGGTACTTCAAAAAAGCATCTACCGTATCACGAGTTGTACCAGGACGATCATCAACAATTGAACGAGTTTCTCCTACAAGTCTGTTTAAAATAGAGGATTTACCGACATTTGGACGACCAATAATGGAAAGTTTTATGGGGGGATTTTCTAAATCATTTTCTTTAATTTTACTTGAATTTGCAAAAATTTCAGTTGCAGCATCAAGCAAGTGACCCATTCCTCTATTATGTTCAGCACTTACAGGAAATATCTTAGATACTCCAAGTTTTCTAAACTCTTCTACAAAAATATCATCTTTTGGCAAATCGCATTTATTCACGCACACTATAAAGTTTTTTTCTGATTTTCGGAGTCTTCTGATCAATTCAGAATCTATAGGATGAATTCCCTCTCTACCGTCAACAACAAAAATGACCGTTTCAGCTTCTTCAATAGCAAGTTCAGCTTGTTCAACCAATTGTATTTTGATGTTATCTTTAGAGGTTGGTTCAAATCCACCCGTATCGCAAAGATAAAAAAGTTCCCCATTATGTTCAGCTCTGCCAAAAATACGATCTCGGGTAACCCCAGGTTCGTTGTGCACTAAGCTTTTGCGCTCACGTATAATGCGGTTGAACAAGGAACTTTTTCCTACATTTGGGCGTCCTACCAAAGCTACAAGACGTGTATATGTTCTTAAAGTCATTTTTGAGTGATCCTGTTTCTATCTTTTAAAATATGCTAAATGCTATTCCAGATGCCATGATCCTTAAATAATCGTTGAGGCTAAAAAGGGCTAATCTATGAGGCATCATAGCCAATCAACCTGCATAACGGAAAATTTGTGAAACATAAAGCGCTTTTTAAAAATAAGGAGTTTTCTCCTTACTCAAATGTCCGCAAATCTAGAATATTTGTTTCTGCTAAACAAATTTGCTCCATTCTTCAAAAAAATGGATATGAAGCTTATGTTGTGGGTGGAGCCGTAAGAGATCTTGTCATCCGACCCAATTTAGTTCCAAAAGATCTTGATATTGCAACATCTGCTCTTCCCTCAGAAATTAAACAACTCTTTGAAAATAGTCGATTTGTTGGGGAATCATTTGGAGTATGTCTCGTCCAACATAATGATATTTCCTTTGAAGTAACTACTTTTCGGAAAGATGGAGAATACATAGACAGAAGAAGGCCTGCAAATGTAACAAAAGGAACGTTTCAGGAAGATGCCAATAGAAGAGATTTCACTATCAACTGTTTATACTTTGACCCCATAAAAAATAAAATTTTGGATCCCCACAATGGTTTGCATGATATTCGCCAGAAAATCATCCAATGTGTTGGGGACGCTGATAGTCGTCTGCATGAAGATGCTTTAAGAATCATTAGGATGTGTAGATTTTCAGCAAATTTACACTTTCAAATATCTGACGAATGTGTTCTTGCTGGTAAGCGTAAATCAGATGGAATTTATTTGCTTAGTAAAGAAAGAATTTTGCTTGAGTTTAAAAAAATAAAACTAGGTCGTTTTTACTTTTTTTATGAAAATATTAATAAAATATTAGATATTAGTTTAGTCTTTTTTCCTAACTACTTAAAAGATTCTTCAAATTCAAATAAAAGTATTATTAAAAACACTATTAATACTAGCAAAATAAAAATAGATACCCCATATCCTTTTTTCAATTTTCTAAAAACATTTTTATATATTAATGATATTAATTTAAAAAATTATGAGCTCATGTTACAGCAATTTGACCAATGGCCATTAACATCTGAAGATAAAAAAATTTGCTCACTATTTTTAAAAGCCATCCATTTAAAAGAGCACATACCCCCTCAAACAGAAATAGAAGTAACAGATTTTATCTTTTTTGAGATATTAGTTAGTTTACAGAATATTTCGCAGTGTTTGGCATACGGCATATTTATTAATTTATCAGTATTTATTAAGGACCCATTGCTGAAAGAAACATTATATAAAATGATTGAATTTTCAAGTCAAAATAAAACACCAACCATAAACTCTAGTGAAGTTGTTAAACAAGTAAAAATTTATGCTTATGAAAAAAAATATATATCTGTAGTTATTAAGTATTTACAATATATATACTTAAAAAAAGGAATAATGCCAAAAATTCAAAGTATCTTGCAATTTAAAAATCAATTTTTTAAAGAATATTTTGAAATATTAACTCTATTAAACAAAAAGTAACAAATGAATCAAAAAAGTATTTGCATTATATTAGTTTGTCCTGAACATCCTAGCAATATTGGCTCTGTCGCTAGAGCAATGAATAATATGGGAGTGTCAGAATTAAGATTAGTGAATCCTTGCGACTATTTAAAGCATGGCAGTGAAAGTGCTATGTCGTTGGCTATGCATTCCCATACCATATTGCTAAATGCGAAAGTCTATTCATCATTGCAAGATGCTGTTTCTGATAAAAATTTTATAATTGGTACTACGAATAGAATTCGCGGTCATCACAAATTTCTTCACTCCGCATGGACAATAAAAGAACTTTTAAAAACAAATAACGATTTTACTTTTGTCTTTGGGAGAGAATCTTCAGGATTAACAAATTCAGAAATAGACCTTTGTAATCATCTTTTGACAATTCCAACTTTTGGTACTTCACATTCTCTTAATCTTGCTCAAGCAGTTATGGTTGTTTTGTATGAAACAAGTAAATACTTAAATTCAGAAGTGAACGCCATTCAACCAAGCTTTAAATATAAAACAACAGCTAATTCAGAGCATATTGAAATGCTAAAAAACAATATCATGTCTTTTCTACAAAAAATTAATTACATTAAAAATGGCAATGACAAAAAAAGAAAAAGTGTTTTTTCTAAATTATTGGCAGAAAAAAAATTAACAGCAAAAGAAGTGAATATCATTCAAGGAATTATTCAGAAAGCTGAAAATAAAATAGATTCTTTAATCAATGGAAGGCAGTAAATCAAATTTTTTCTTAAATGCATATATTTTATGATCAAAACCACTTACATAAAATGCATCATTATCACCTGTTAAAATATTTGAATAAATTGGCCCCCCAAGTTTATGACTCCAGACTAGTTTTCCTTCAGGAGAAATTTCATAAACTTTATAATCAAAAGACCCAACTAGTATATTACCAAATCTATTAAATTGAGGCTTTGAATACACTGTTCCACCGCATTCAAAATCCCATTTTTTTGTTCCATCTGGGTTCATTGCATATAATTTATGATCATAGGATCCAATATATATAGTCCCATTTTCATCAACTTTAGGGCTAGAATAAATCATTCTTCCAGTTTTATATTGCCATTTCTTTGTTCCATTAGGATTTAAAGCATAAATATTTGAATCGTACGATCCAAAATAGATAGTTCCATCTTTTGCGAAATCAGGCGATGAGTAAACATACCCTTCTGTTTCAAACTCCCAATTTTTTATACCGTTTTTATTAATTGAATATAACTTATTATCATTCGATCCAATATAAATATTGCCTAATTTATCAATACTTGGACTTGCAGAGTAAATTGGGGCATTAGTTTTAAATACCCATTTTTTACTTCCATTTTCGTTAACAGCGTAAAGGTTTCCATCATTAGAACCAACATAAACAGTTCCTTGTTGATCAACTACAGGACTTGAATATATATCACCCTCGGTTAGAAATTCCCATTTCTTTTTTCCATTAGGATATATAGCATACAACTTTTTATCTGTAGATCCAAAGTAAATAATACCATTTTTATCCACAAAAGGAGAAGAATAAATTGCGCCATCTGTAAAAACATTCCACAAAATATTTCCTTTCCTATCAAATGCATATAGTTTTTGATCAAAAGAGCCCACATACATGACACCATTTGTAGATTTTGCAATACTTGAATATAAAATAGATCCAGTTGTTATATTCCAATCAAAAATCATTTTAAATGGTATGTTTCTTTGTTTTGTTCTTAGAAATCTTTCAAAATTAATTGCATTATGGGAAGCTACCGATTTTTTAATGAATATAGAATTTATAGCAATAGAAAATAATAATATTCTAGTTAAACTTAATTTATGCATAGAATCACCTCTTCTTATCATCAATGAAAATCTAATATCATAAAAGTAACAGCAATTATAGAAAAAAGTGAAAAATGTTTTCACATAATTATTGGGAATGTATTTTAAATCAATTCTATAAAATTTAGAAAATCTAATTAAGTATCAAAGAATTGCAAAAAAATTGGATAAATATATAATAAAATATTAAATTTTTCATTTGTAGTATTAGCTAATATTTAAAATTAAGTCTTTATTTGATTTTATCCAATTTTTAATTATGATTATTCAATAAACAACTTTAATCTTTCCATTTAAAATTTTGTGAATTTGTCTAATGCTGACTGAGTTGTCGAACGAATATTTCTTCTTGTAATGGTTCCTTGTGAAACAAAGTTCAATAAGTACCATTTACCACCAGCTTTTCCGTTTGTACCACTAGCTCCATCACCACCAAAAGGTTGCATGTTAACAATAGCCCCTGTTGTTTTTCTATTAACATAAAAATTACCGGCTAATTGACTTAAAATTGGAATTGCTTTTTCTAAAAAGCTTTCATCTAAGCTTATTACACTTCCAGTTAAACGATAATTATGCTGTGTTATTATTGGTTCAATTTCAGAAAATTGTTTATAAGTTTTAATTGCAATTACAGGTCCAAATATTTCTTCACTTAGTAATTCATGTTTATCAGCATAAACTTCAATTATTGTTGGATCAACATAGAAGCCTTTTTCTTTACTATAATTACCGCCAGCTATAATTTTACAATTAGAATCTTTTTTCGCTCTCTCAATAAAAGCTGTAATTTTATTGAATTGCCTTTCATTTATGACGGGACCTACATCACATAATCTTTCTGTTGGGTTACATACTTTTAACGCTTTAGTTTCAACCAACAAAACATTTTTTAGCTCTGGCCAAACTTTTTCATCAATTATTGCAACACTATTAGCCGAACATTTTTGTCCACTTCTTCCAAAAGCACCTTGTACAATAGACCGAGCAGTATCAACAACATCAATATTTTTATCTGCTACAAGAAAATCTTTCCCGCCAGTTTCAGCAATAAATCTTGGAAAATTCATGCGTGAATTTTCTGTGTTAAATAAATAATTTCCAAAAATTCTTGCGGTTGCAAAACTACCAGTAAAGTTAACTGCACTTAACTCTGGATGCGTTAAAATACTTGGTAAACAAGGTTTGCCATCACCGGTGATCATATTAATAACGCCCGGAGGAAAACCGGCTTCGTCCAAAGCGAGCATTAAAAGATATCCACTAAACACAGCATCATCAGAAGGTTTCCAAATAACAGTATTTCCAGTAAGAGCCATTACTAAAGGAAGGTGATATCCAATTGCTTGTGGAAAATTAAAAGGAGTCACTGCGCAAGTAAATCCTTTTAGCGGTCGGAGTTGAAGTTGGTTTGTTTCTCCCCAACCGTCACCTAATTCTTCAGCTAAAAGTTCTGTATAAAAATAGTTATTAAAACGGACAAAATCCATTAATTCTGCCCATTCTACATAGGTTTCATAACTATTATATCCACATTCAATTGTGGAGGTTGCGCATAATTCATATTTCCATTTCAATAAAACATTTTCTAAGTCTCTAAATTTTTGGATTCTCGATGCAGGCGATAATTTTGCCCAAGCTTCTTTTGCATTCAAAGCTGCATCAATTGCTAATTTTGCATGCTCCGAATCAGCTTGTTGTAAAGTTCCAAGCAGTTCCCCATTTGCAGGATTAAAGTTTTTTAATTTATTCTGCGAATAAATTTTTTTTCCATTAATAATCATGGGAACATCAAATTGTTTTGGTACTTTATTTAATGCAATAGAATATTTTTCCCACTCAGAATCTATTTCTCTTGGATTAATTATCATTTCATTATTGGGCATTTTTAAAGAAAGTTTATACATACTTTTCTCCCTTGAAAATAAAACTCCTTGTAACGCTTTCAAAAGCTTCTCATAATACAGGAATCTATTTTCTACAAGATTAAAGAAATTTGGAAAAGAAATTCAATTACTTATTAATTTTATTTTTAAATTCGTTGTGCATGCGGGTATGATTTTTCTTCTAAACTGATTTGTGGAACATATCCTTCTAAAGGACTCGGTTCGGCCCAAGGCTCATTATTTAACTGTTTTAAAATGACATAATCACCATCACGAGCAATAAGATGATTTGGTGATAATGGAATTTTTCCACTCGGAGTATCTAAAACATATTGAGGATTTGCAAAACCAGTTGTGCTCCCTCGCAATTGCCGCATGATATCTAACCCTTTTTCAATAGGTATCCTTAAATGCTCAGTTCCACCAACTATTTGTGGATGATAAATATAATATGGACGTACGCGCATATTTACCAAACCATTTACTAACTCTCGCATTTTAGTAACATCGTCATTAATGTTTTTTAAAAATACAGATTGATTTCCAACAGGTATTCCATTTTTTAGTAAAGTATCAATAGCTGAAGCAGCTTCTGGTGTTAATTCTTGCGCACTATTAAAATGAGTATTTATCCAGATAGGATGATATTTTGCCAGCATTTCAGCGAATTCAGTTGTTATTCTGTAAGGTAACGAAACTGGTGTTCTAGTGCCAAATCGAATAATTTCAACATGTGGTATTTCTCTAAGTTTTTTCAATAAATTTTCTATTGTTCCATCATGTGCTATAAATGGATCTCCGCCGGTTATTAGGACATCCCGGATATTTTTATTACTAGAAATATACTCCAAGCCTTTTTCAATTATTTTTGGATTAAAATGCAAACCTTCTTCACCATCTCTCCGTTTGCGAAAACAATAACGACAATAGACAGGGCAAAGCTGCGCAACACACCAAGCAATTCTGTCTTTGTAAACATGAACCACTTCTTTAACTGGTGAATTAGTAACTTCATTTAGTGGGTCTAATACTCCATAATTGTCTTTTAATTCTTCTAATTTAGGAACTAATTGTAACCGAACCGGGTCATTTTCATTAATAAAATCTATTAATGCAATAGAATATGGACTGATTCCTGCATGAAATACATTTTTTAACTCTAAAAAAGCTTTTTTTTCATCTGCAGAAAAATGAATAATTCCAGGAAAATCTTCGCCAGATTGAATTTGATATTTCATTTGCCAACGCCAATTAGAAAACGTTTCTTCTGGTACACCAAATAATTGAGCGCCCGTTTGTGTTACTAATTTTTTGTTAAATGCAGTTCTGATATGCAACTGATTTGGATAAACAAACGACATACTGATTCTTTCTTTATTTCTATTTACAATTAGTTACAAATTTAATAATATCGTTAGATAATAAACAGGAATTAAAATATTTTCTATTTTTATCCCCACCTTCTTGTACACAATTACTTATCCTTGTAAACAATTATTGTGACTTTTTTAGTTAAGTGAAACTCTCTCAGAGCCATAACTCAAGATTTGTATTAGGACTAATAAATGCAAACAAAAGCTAAAGCAATTCGATTTCTTTTATACCGCTACCTCTTTTCCTCTTGGGCTAGCAGAACGCGAAAAAACGCTTCTTCAATAGGCGTTTTATTGCCAGTAACCGGTGTTGCAATTGGAGTTTTTGCTTTTACAGTAGTTTTAAGTGTGATGGGAGGATTTGTCAAAGACATAAAAAATAATCTTTTCAATTTAAATGCACATATAGAAATTATAGCTAAAAATAAAAATGATCTTATTCCTATTGATCCACTTCTTCTTTCTAAAATTGAATCTTTCTCTTCAGATATTCTTTCTACTGCTCCTTATCAAAGTGGAGATGTAATTTTACAGGCAGGTAATAAAGGGCAAATGGCTAGATTAGAAGGTATTTCACCTGAAAAAGCTCCACTTACCTTAGGAATTGAGAAGTATCTTTCAAAAAATAGTAGCTTAGACATCCTAAATAAAAAGCTTAAAGCGCAAAATATCTACAAATCAGCCGATTTTCCTACTATCATATTAAGCTATGACTTGATGAATCAATTAGGCCTGAATGTAGGCGACAGTTTAACCCTTGTTTCAACACAACCCGATGAGGGACCGGGCGGCCTTTCTCCAATTCAATTTCCTGTAGTTATTGCTGCAAATGTAAATTTGAAAAACTTAGCATTAAATCAAAAAGTAATTTTTTCATCTATTGATGTAGCAAATATTTTTTTCCAAACTCATAATACTTGGAAAGGAATTCAAATAAAAATAAAAAACCCCTTAGATGCTGATGATTTTTCAATAAATCTAAATAAAAAATTAAACCCTTTAGGACTACAAGCCATTCCATGGACTGAATCAAATAGTGCTTTTTTAAAGGTTCTAACCTTAGAAAAGTGGGGAATGAGTTTTGTAATGAGTATGATAATTTTAGTGGGTTGCTTTAGTATTTCTATTTCATTATTACTTTCAGTGCGAAGAAAATCCAGTGAATTTGCAATTCTTAGAAGTATGGGTTTTGAGCAATTAGATCTAAGCCGGCTTTTATTGTGGCAGGGATTTATTATTGGTCTTGCTGGTGTTGTAATAGGACTCATTTTAGGTGGATTATGCTTGTATTTTATTCATAATTATCAAATACCTTTTATAACTCATTCTTATTCATCTAAGCCGTTACCTATCTTAGTAAATTATTTTGATCTCATTATTATCTCTCTGGGAAGTGTTTTTTTAGCAATGTTAGCCGCTGTTTGGCCTGCAATTGAAGTAAAAAATTTGGATATTATTGAAATATTATCAGTTAGAAATTAAATTGGAGAAAATGTGCTAGCAGTAGAAGTAAAACAATTAAAAAAAGTATATCAATTTGGTGAACAAGAAATAAATGCATTAAATGGAATTAATTTTGCAGTAAAAAAAGGGGAAATTGTTGCTGTAACCGGAGAAAGCGGTTCTGGTAAAAGCACTCTTTTGCATATATTAGGAACTCTAGATTCACCTTCTAGCGGTGAAATTTTCGTAGACTACAAAAATCCTTTTAGCAAAAATGATAAGCTTGTTAGTTCGTTTAGAAATTTACACATAGGATTTATTTTTCAACATAATAATCTATTGCCTGAGTTTAATGCCCTAGAAAATGTTATGATGCCAGGCCTTATTGCTGGGAAGAAAAATAAAATAGTAAAAGAAAAAGCTGAAAATTTATTAGAAACAGTTGGTTTAACAAAAAGGTTAAAACATTATCCAGGCCAACTTAGTGGTGGAGAACAACAAAGAGTTGCCATAGCTAGAGCTTTAATAAATGATCCTGTACTTGTTTTAGCTGACGAACCCTCAGGGAATCTAGATTCAAAAAATGCCTATTTAATTCATGATTTATTCAAAGAAATCAATAAAAAATATCAATCAACAATCTTAGTAGTGACCCACAATAATGAATTTGCTGATTCATTACCAAGAAGAATCAGGCTTAGAGACGGGATTGTCCTTTCAGATGATAAAAGTCAAATCTAAAATTTATTACAAATCGTCCCATGGGAACAGATATTTGCCAAAATCCCTCAAATGGTGAATAGTGCAAATTTGTTGATAACTTTTTCAGCTATGCTTATGTGAGTAATTCCAAAATGCCAGGTTTCAAAATACACTTTTCAAAGAATAAAGCAGTTTACAGCTTATTTAGCGTGGCTAGTCTTCTTGCCATGAATTCTCATGCACAACCATCAGCTCCCTTTTCAGCGCAATGGAGTCAAACGGTTACTAAAATAGTCATTCAAGGAAATAAAACAGTAACAAATGAAGCAATATTAAATTTAATGACTATAAAAGTAGGAACAAAATTATCACCAACAATTGTTTCTACTGATATAAAAAATATTTTTGGCAGTAGCTATTTCCAAGATGTAAAATTTGATAAAGGAACAAACAACGAATTAATAGTATCTGTCGTTGAAAAGCCTACTGTAAATGATATTATTTATGAAGGTTTTGATGTAGTTTCTGCTTCCTCATTAAAAGAAAAAATTCTTACAAAAAAATATACTATTGTTGATGAAAAAAAATTATCTCAAGATCTGCGCAGTATTGAACAAGCTTATACCGAAAAAGGTTACTATTTATCTAAACCCACTTACAGTCTTGAACTTACAGAACAAGGATCTGTAAACGTTGTTTTTCAAGTAAAAGAAAATAGACCTATTCAAGTCAGAAAAGTTGATATCTTAGGTAATGAATACTTTAATGATTCTGAACTCCAAGGTTTTATGGCAACAAGACCATACTCTTGGCTATCAATAATAACTGGCGCTGGACTTTATAAAGATGAATTTATTGCTGCTGATCAACAAAACTTAACATATTATTATAGAGATAATGGTTATGCAGAAGCAACGGTTGCTTCTCCAATATCAAAATTAGACAGAAATAAAAAAGATATAGCTGTTTCTTTTTTTATAGAAGAAGGTGAACGTTTTAATATAGGTAAAATCTCTATTACAGGAGATTTAATTTTAACCGAAGAAGAAATCAAAGAACAATTATCTTTAAAAGAAGGTAAAATATACCGGATATCAAAGTTTAATTATGACATGAAAAATCTTAAAGTAATTTATGGTGACAAAGGCTACGCATTTGCCTACGTTTATCCTACTTTTAATATTGATCGTGTAAAAAGAATTTATGACATTACATACAATATTACAAAGGGCGAAAAAGCTTATTTCAGAAAATTTAATGTTGAAGGAAATGTAAAGACACGAGATAACGTCATTAGAAGAGCCTTGAAGGTAACAGAAGGTGAGTTATTTGGCTCGACAAAATTAGAAAAAAGTAAACAAAATATAGAACGACTTGGTTTTTTTGAAACCGTTCAAATAGTCCAAGAGCCTGATGAACAAAATCACGCAATGGATTTGAAAATAATAATTAAAGAAAAACCTACTGGTAAAATTTCTGCTTCTCTTGGCGCTTCCCCTGATATGTCAGGTTCTGGAATCTCTTTTTTCGGCCAGCTACAATATCAAGAGCCAAACCTTCTTGGAAAAGCGTATAATATTGGGGTTAATGGACAAATTAGTCCCAACCAACAAGATAACAGCCAATTTAATTACGCCATCGGTTTGAACTTCGGAAATCCTAGTATTTATGACAGTCCTTGGAGTTACAGTATAGGCGGAAATTACTCCCATAATGTTTCTTCGTTAACTTCAAGTTCAGCAATTAATAAAATCTATATAACCCAAAATGTTGTATCTGGAACTTTAACTGTTGGGCGAGAAGTAATTGAAAATTTACGATTTAACCTTGGTTATTCTTTAGCTAACACCACCACAGATCCTACTTCTCCTCTAACAGGAAAGTTCAACGCATCAGGCTCAACTGAAAAAATAATTCAAAACCTGACTTATGACGCAACTGATAACTACCTTAACCCCACATCAGGAATTTTTCTTTCTGGAACGAATGCTATTGCATTCAAAGGGTACTTTGGTCAGTATTCTTTTGGCTCAAGTTCAGCCCTATTTTCAGGCTATATTCCTGTAAATTTCTCGGATAATTTCAAAACAAATTTTAGACTAGCTTTTCAACCACGTTTTGTTTATCAAATTTACGAGGACGAGCCAGTTCCATTATGGGAAAGATTAAAACTGGGTAACGCATATTATATGAAAGGGTACTCAAATGCAGGAGAAACTTTATCTCCTACAGAATCAGTAACTCTTTCAAATTTAACAGGACAAACAGTCAATTTAGACTCTGGTGGTAACAGAAGCTTTTACTCAACAGTCGAATACTTTGTACCAGTTATACCGCAAGCAGGGTTACGATTTGTCGCTTTTGCAGAAGCGGGCACAGTATTAGATGATTACGATAGTTTCTCTTCTGATAATATAAAGTATGATGTGGGATTTGGTTTTCGCTGGACAACACCTATCGCTCCTTTCAGATTTGAATGGGCATTTCCAGTAGAAAAAAATGGAAAATTAGGTCAAGCACACTTTATTTTCTCAATTGGGTCTGACAGCTTTAATAATATGTAATAATATGTTTCAAGAAAAAATGGAGGATTTTAAAAATGGTCATAAATTTTAAAAATATATTAGCTTTAGTAACTACGACTCTTTTAATGCAAAGTCTTTCTTCTCAGGCTTCGATGGCCAATGAATCCAAGACTACTTCAGCTTCTTCGGTTGGTAAATTAAAAATTTGTGTCGTCAATGTTCAAGCCGCAATATTAAAAACGAATGAAGGCGAAGCTGCTAGACAAAAAATCCAAGTTGATATCGACAAAGATCGTGAAGCTTTAAGAGTTAAACAAAACGAATTAAAGGGGCTTGAAGAAAAGTATAAAGCTCAAGAAGCCGTACTTGGCGCTGAAGATAAAGATAAACTTCAAAAACAATTCCAAGGAAAACTTCAAGAATTGCAAAAAGCGCAAATGAATTTTGAACAAAATGCAAGACAAAAAGAAATTGCAGCAACTCAAGAAATCTATCAAAAATTAATCAATATAGTAAGAGAAACTCGAAAAGCTGAAAACTGTACAGTTGCTTTCGACAGTGGTGCCGGAGTCCTATTAGATGCTGATGAAGTAAAAGACATCACTCAAAAAACTATAGAAAAATACAATGCAATGCACAAACCTAAAGATCTTAAAGATAAAAAAGAGGCTAAAAAATGAGTTTTCTTTCTATTGAAGAAATTATAGAAAAAACAAATTGTGAAGTAAATCCTTTCCAAAAAGAACAAAAATTTGTTGGAGTAGCACCTCTAAATTTAGCAACTCCTGATCACATTTCTTTTTTGATCAACGAAAAATATTTTGATGATGCTTTAACGACTAAAGCAGGAGCAATTATTTGCTCTAAAAAAGACGCTGAAAATTTATTAAATAAAACAAAAAGCGTTTTAATTGTTAGCAGCAATCCTCATGCTACTCTAGCAAAAGTATCTCAACATTTCTTTAAACCAAACCATCCATTTGCGGGAAAATCAAATCAAGCTTGTATTGATGAAACAGCTGAAATTCACCCAACTGCAACAATATTCCCCTTTGCATTTGTAGGTCCAAATGCCCAAATTGGAGAAAATACCGTTATTTATTCGGGTTGTTTTGTTGGAGCTGCAAGCACTATTGGAAAAGATTGTATTCTCTATCCAAATTCTGTTGTAAGAGAAGGTTGCCACTTAGGAGATAGATGTATTTTAAATCCTGGGGCAGTTATTGGAGGAGATGGCTTTGGCTTTGCTCCTACTGAAAAAGAAAATATTAAAATCCCACAAATTGGTGGAGTCCAACTTGCAGAAGATGTCGAAATTGGAGCCAATGCAACCATTGATCGTGGTGCAATGGCTGACACAAAAATAGGCCGCCAAACAAAGATTGATAATTTAGTGATGATTGCTCATAACGTGATAGTTGGAGAATTTTGTTTTATAGCAGCGCAAACTGGTATAGCGGGTTCAACTATAGTTGGAAATAGAGTTGTTATGGCTGGTCAAGTAGGCGTGGCTGGTCATTTAAAAATTGGAGATAAATCAACTTTAACGGCGCAAGCAGGAATTTCTAAAAATGTCCCAAATGGAGAAATTTGGGGAGGTTCACCTGCAAGAACTTATAAAGAACACGCAACAACCATAGCATTTGTGAATAGACTTGTTAAACAAGCAAGCAAGAAATAAGTAGAGAATAGGAGAATTAAAAATAATGGATAATATATTTGATAAAATTGCTATGAGTATGGATGACATTAAAAAAGTAATTCCACACAGAGATCCATTACTGTTAATTGATTGCGTGCATGAAATAAATTTAGGAAAAAACATCATCACAAGTAAATTGCTAACTAAAGATGATCCTGTATTTAGAGGCCACTTTCCCGAGAATCCTATTTATCCTGGAGTGTATTATTTAGAGGCATTGGCTCAGTCAGGAGCGGTTCTTGGGCTTATCACTCGCAAAGAAATGGGAATTGTGGAAAGTAACATTGGATTTCTTTCATCGATTGATGATGTCCGATTTCGTAAGCCAGGAACTCCAGGCAATCGCATAAAATATGAAGTTGCTGTCGATAAAATGCGCGGCCCTTTTTTATGGCTTAAAGGAAAAGCATATATTAATGATGAAGTTGCTGTTGAATGCTCTTTATCTATGGCAATAGCCCCACAAAAATAGGACTTAATAAAATGACAACTTCAGTACAAATTCATCCAACTGCTATTATAGAACAAGGTGCGGAAATTGATTCTGGTGTTACTATTGGTCCTTATGCATTAATAGGCCCGCATGTAAAAATTGGAAGAAATTCAAAAATTCATGGGCATGCGGTTGTTACTGGACATACTTTCCTTGGCGAAGAGAATGAAGTATTTAGCTTTGCCTCTGTAGGTAATCGTCCCCAAGATTTAAAATATAAAGGCGAACCAACAGAATTAATCATTGGAAGTAAAAATATTATTCGTGAATGTGTAACTTTACAACCAGGAACTGTTCAAGGTGGTGGTAAAACCACAATCGGAAGCCAAAACTTATTTATGGCGTATTCACATGTAGCCCATGACTGTATAGTCGGCGATCAAAATGTCATTGCAAATGCAGTACAAATAGCAGGTCATGTTACTATAGATAACATGACAATTATCGGAGGGCTCTGCGCTATTCACCAATTCGTCCACATTGGTGACATGGCTATGTTAGGCGGAGGATCGGCTACAGTAAAAGATATCCCTCCTTACTGTGTTTCAGAAGGTAACAGAGCTATCTTAAGAGGCCTCAATGTTGAAGGAATGAGAAGACGTAATATTTCTCCTGAAGTAAGAACTGCAATAAAAAATGCTTACAAAATAATGTTTTTAAAAGGGCATCCTACCTTAGATGCTGCATACAATGAATTAGGAGATTTGATAAAATTTCCTGAAGTTGAAAAATTTATTACATTTATTAAAAACGCCAAAAGAGGAATTTCTCATCCAAGCCAAAATGCAAACGATTTAAATAACGAAGAGTAAAAAATGAGTTATATCCAAAAAGGTGGAATTTGTGTCGTTGCTGGTGAAGCAAGTGGTGACATTCAAGCTTCACTTTTAATTGAAGCTCTGAATAAAGAATTTGCTAAAAAAAATTTAGCAACTCAGCATTTTTGGGGATCTGCAGGTCCGCATATGCGCAATCTCGGTGTTGAAGATATAGTCAAAGTTGAAGATCTGGCTGTATTTGGCTTAACTGAAATTATTTCGCATTATTCTTTAATATCTAGTGCATATAAAAAAATATTAAAAGAAATTATTGTCCGCAAACCGCTGGCAGTAATTTTAATTGATTATCCCGGATTTAATTTAAAACTTCTTCAAGATATTTATGCATTAGGAATTACTGTAATTTATCATATTCCACCCAAAGCATGGTCACACGGCAGAAAAAGGACTGAAATACTTAAAGAGTATACACATTTGGTAACAAGCATATTACCTTTTGAAACAAATTTTTTTAATGAGAATAAAGTAAATACTATTTTTGTCGGCAATCCTTTAAAAGATAATGTTGATCAGTATTTAAAGGAACATCAATCTAATAAAATTCCTTATCGTGTGGGAATACTACCAGGAAGTAGAAAAAGCGAAATTAAAAATTTATTACCTTTGCTTATAGAGTCTTTTATTGAACTCAAAAAAATTGAACCTAAAGTAACTGGCGATCTTCCAATTGCCCCTACATTAAATCCAAATTTTGTAAAAGATATTGTACTTATTACAGCTCAAAAATTTGGCTTTAATCAACAATGGATTGAGAATAATATTACTTTTGGAATTGGTAATGCTTATGATGTAATGGCAAGATCAAGTTATGCTTGGGTTTGTTCTGGAACTGCTACGCTAGAAACTGCTTTTTTTAATACTCCAATGAGTGTTTTTTATAAACTAGCACCAATAACAGCTTACGTTGCTAAAAAAGTAATAAAAGTAAAATATGTTTCTCTTGTTAATTTATCAGAAAATAAAGAAATTATTCCTGAATATCTTCAAGAAAAAGCCACAACTGAAAATTTAGTTAGTCATGCTTTAAAAGTTTTTAATGATGACCAATATACTAAAAATGTTTTACTAGGGCTTGAAAAAGTTCGAAAAACTTTTCCACCTAATGCTGCACAAAATGCTGCTGTTGCTATTCTTAATTGTATTGAAAAATATAATGTTAACAGCGAATTAAAATTTAAGCTGCACCATGAAAATCGGATTAAGTAATGAAAAAAGAGCACCAAGGTTCATTTATAAAAATAGTTTGGAATTCCGGTAAAAAAGATATTTTATTGGGCTCTCCCTGGTTACCAATTTATTCTCTTTCAGAAGTAACACTTGCTCTTTCAGTGGCAATTCTTTTGCAATTAGTCTTTTACACAACACCAAGAATTCCAGTTATAAATTTGATTCCTGGGCAGCTTAAAAACTATTTCCACTTCGATCAAACTTTAGATAAAAAAGATCTCATTTTTATTATCCCTATTCTAATTGTTCTTTTATCTTTGATAAAATTAATTAGCGGATTTATGAGCAATTATTTAACGGAAAGAGCTGGACATAAAGTAGCACATTCGTTACGAGAAGAAATGTTAAAAGGATTTTTATCTTCCCCAGGAAATAAATTAGATCAAAAAGATCCAGATTTTATCGCTAATCAATTAATGCAAGATACAACATTGCTACAAGCAGCTATTAGTAAAGGAACAATAAGTTCATTTCGTGATTGTTTTGTTCTTTTGGGAATAGTATTAACTATGCTTATGATCTCGTGGCAAGCATTTATTATTGGATGCTGCGTATTTATTCCTTTAGGTTTAATTTTAAAAAATGTAGCAAAAAAAATTAATTTCTACACCCGTGAAAGTCAAAAACATCAAATTGCAATATCAACAAGAATTCTTTCTAGTCAAAATGGTTTACTTACAATAAATGCCTTAAGAAGTCACAAAAGAGAACAAGAAGATTTTGAAGTAACTAATCTGAAAAATTATTTCATAATGAAAAAAAGTTTATTTGTAAGAACTTTTTTTACGCCTGCAATGGAATTCTTTGCAACTTTTCTGCTTGGTATTATTTTTGCTTGGAGAGTAAACTATAGTGGTGATTTTCAAGCTAGTACTTACTCATCAATGTTAATACTTCTTGCATTTTCATTTAAATATATAAAGAATATTACTTCTTCTATTACTTTTTTTAGTGAAATAAGGGTTGTTTTACAAAGAGTTAAATCATTCTTAGGAGACTTTTCTAATTCGAAATTGACTAAACCAAATCCTTTGCCTTTATCATCAACTGCAGCGATAATTGCAAATAATGTTTCTTATACTACAGAAACTGGAAAAGAAATTCTTAAAAACTGTTCTTTGAGCATTCCAAAAGGAAAAAAAATTGCATTTATTGGTGAAAGTGGTGCAGGTAAAACAACCTTTTTAAGATCACTTGCAGGTTTAGTTATCCCTACTAGCGGTGAAATAAAAATTATTCCAGATTTTCTCCTTACTTCACAATCACCTTATATTTTTCGTGGAACAGTTAAAGAAAATATTATTTATGCAGAAACCTCCTATCCTGAACATATAGCTGATGAAAAAGCAAAAGATTTAATTATCGCTCTTATGCTTTCATATTCCGACTCAGGAGCAAAATTATTTTTAGATAAAAACCTTGGATATCTTGGAGATGGTTTATCTGGAGGAGAAAAAGCAAGAGTAGCATTAGCAAGAACACTTTTTCCAAATCCAAAGCTAATTCTTTTAGATGAACCGACAGCTAATCTTGATGCAAAATCCTCTGAACTTTTTTGGAAAGCAATCCAAAATTGGAAAAGTAAAGATTCAGAGAATACAGTCGTAGCTGTATCACACGCTATCCATGAAATAAAAGATTTTGATTATTGTTACATTTTTGAAAATGGAAATATAGTTAAACATGGCATTCCAAAGGAGATTATTGCTAATGCTTAATGACTCCTTTAGTCAAAAATTAAGGAGACAATTAAATCTACCATTACAGCAAAAAAATTTCTTTTTTAAGTTGCTTTTACCAATATTATTTTTAATTTCTTTTTTTATATTTCTTGAAGCTAAAAGACGAAGAAAAAAAAATTATCGTAAAAAAACTTCCGTTCTTAACAATGAAATTGATATTAAAATTATATGTATTGGAAATATACTAATTGGAGGAACTGGAAAATCTCCTATTGTGCAAGAAATAGCTAAATTATTTTTAAATAATAACTATGTTGTAGCAATTGCTTCAAGAGGTATAGGTAGTAATATAAAGTCAGTAAACGTAGATAGTAAACAACAAAAATTTAAAGACTTTCTTTCCGATGAAAATAGAGAACATTTTGAAAAATTAATGTTGCATAAAAATATAAATAAAGAGTTTTATATCTTACAAAATCCAAATCGAGCAGAATCCCTAAAATATTTTTCCCAGCAAAAATTAAAAGAATCTAATAGTAATAAAAAATATGTATTTCTTCTTGATGATGGTCTCCAACATTTCCAATGCCCAAGAGACATAAATATTTGCGTATGGGATCCTAAACTTTTATTGCAGAGCCCTCTTTACGTATTACCGATTGGTCCTTATAGGGAAGGATTTGGAAAAAATGATTTTCAGAACTTACTAACTAATTTTGATTTTAGATTTTGGTCTCGGACATCTTATCAAAATTTAAAAAATTATTCCAAAACTATAAAAAATTGTATAAAAATATTTAATTTAAAAGAAAATATACAAGATATTATTGTTTGTTCGGAAACTATTTTCTATGAAATTAGTCCTGGTAATTCTCTTAAAGAAATTGATTCTAAAGCAATCTCAATTCTAAGTAATTCTTATAATAATATTTCAGTTGTTACTGGAATTGCTAATCCGGATAGGTTTCTCTTAGATTTAAAGCAATTTTTTCCGCAAAAGAATTTTAAGCATCTTTCATTAGGAGATCATGGAAATTTATCGAAAAATGCCCTTGATTTTATTAATAACTCTGAATTTCTTATCTTCACTTTAAAAGATTATTATCGTTGGTGTCAACATCTTGATTTTGCTTTTGCAATTAAATTAAAAAAAACGATATTATGTTCGATTGATGTTTCTTTTTATAATCTAAATCTTGAAAAAGAAGACTTCTTTACTAAACTTGTTGAATTTAAAAGGTAAAATGATGTTCAGGAAAAATGTAGCGGCTCTAATTAAATGCCAAAATAAATATTTAGCATGTTTTCGCAGCGATCATAATAAATGGCAAAATGTCCAAGGCGGTATAGAAACCTCTGACTCCTCTCCAATTGCAGCAATCATTCGCGAAACTAAAGAAGAGCTAGGAATAGAAGAAAAAGATTTTAAAATTATTTATAGATCAAAATTTTGGAGACGGTATTTTTTTCCTAAACATATTTTAAAAAAAGCACGCTTTGAAGGTAATATTGGTCAAGAACAACTTTGGTTTTTAATAGAGATTAAAGATATAAAGAGCATACATTTAGAAAAATCAGTGGGAGAATTTCAAAAAGTAGATCTGTTCACAATTGAACAATTTTTAAGTAATTACTCAGAGTGGAAAAAAGCTAGTTTTTATGATTTCTGCCGAGAAATTGGGATTGTTAATTAATTTATTTTTAACTAACATATTTGGAATGAAAATAGCAATCTATTAAGTAATCAAACATTTCAGGAAATTTTATCACTTAATTAAAATTTTTTTAATTAACCAATCAATAAAAAATCAAAAATTAATATTAATTTATTGTAAAATAAATATTTCTATAGTTTAATACTAAAAACTAACCTATAAGGTGTAATTATGAAAATTAAAACATTTTTTTTAAATTTTTTTACTTTCTTTATAATTAACCTAATTCTTTTTTCCTGTCAAAAAAAATCAAATGACGAGCAAAGCATAGATTTTTATTCACCAGTGACAAATAAATTTTCTCCAGTTAATCAGGATATTCACAATATTATAAATAAGTGGCAAACAAGTTGTGCAATAAATGGAGAATATTGCAAACAGAAAGCAACATTATCAGCTGGAAAAGCAAAAGAAAATGCAAGTAGTGAGGGATATCGGGTCCTTATCATTGACGATAGTGCCATGGCTTTAGCTGCTTACACTAGATACCGGAATAGAGTATTAGGGAATTATATTGAAGACTCTAATGGAAAAATAGTTGAAGATAATAGACAGATTGAAATACCTTTAGCTGCTAATGAAATTCTTACAGATATTCTTAATAATGAAAAATACGGCTTTGTGCCTGCAGAAAAATTAAATGTCAATCAAGATGAATTTAACAAAAATTTTGCCAATGAACTTTCGCAAAAACAATTTATCGATGAATCTTCTGGCCATTCAACAAATATTTTTAATTTTATAGCTAATAATTCTCCGCAAGCCCAATTTGTATTAATCCATAAAAAACCAAGTAATTTTGAAAAAATAGTTTGTGATAATAAATCGAGTGATGAAGAAAAAAAATCGAATCTATATAATTACTTTATAAAAAAAAGCGGTAAAATAATAGAAGTAATTAAAAAATATCATATCAAATTTATTTCTTTATCTGAAGGAATATCTCATGAATCGCTTAGTAAATTAAATTGCAATTTATCTGACGATTTTATGAAAGAAATTAATGAAAGTTACTTTCGTGATTTTCTAGTAAACATAGTATATAAAAATGATGTAATTCTTTTCCAAGCAAACGTATCTGCGAATGAAATTATAGACCGTAATGATAAAAAATATTACTCCGATTGTAAACTAATGCAAAACAGAATCCGTGTTGGAGTAGTTAATACCTTAAATAGGAACATACCTGAATATGGCTTAAACGAAAGAAACAGTAATATTGTTATTGGAAAAAATAAAAATTCTGAACAATGTACAGATGTTTATATCAATATTGCAGTTGAAACAGCGAGACCCTTTAATTTTGCGCAAGGTGTTGTAGAATTTTCAATATTCAATGTAGGAACAACAAAGCCAGTTGGAACAGATGTCGTTAGTTCATTTTCAACACCTATTGCAGTATCCTTCTTTTTAAATGAAAAACTTAAAAATTTAAATATAAACACTGCTGATGATGTATTTGAGCATTTTAAAAAACTTCGTGGTGAAAAAAATCCTGAAGATAACAAAAATTATTTAATACTAGATCCCGCACTCCATAAGCAATTTTCTATTTATAAATTTGGATATTTAAATTAATATTTTGTTACAAATTAGAAATATTAATATATAATTTTTTAAATATAAGCATTTATAATATTTAAGTTTATAAACAATTAAGTCAAATAAATGACTATTTATCAATCAATAATTCTTTAGTAAGTTCAACTTTCAAATAGAATACCCACTTTTTCACATACTAATTTATACAAAAGTTAGGAGGAATATACTTTATTTTTTTAAATATTAAATTGATAAATTGGAGAAAAATATGTTTAAAAAATTATTTTTTGTTTATGTAGGGTGTTTCCTTCTTTCAAATTCAAATGCAGTAACTATAAATACCTTTGATAATTTTACAAGATTTATTTTTGATAAATCGGACTTTAATTTTAATACAGGAAACATACAAGGTGATTACTGGTTTTATCCAAGTGGAGCAGGATCAAATAATTGCATCGTATCTACTGTACCTATATTCATCCCTGCAAATGCACAATTAACTGGACAAATTGAATTTAAAGCAAAAGCTTTAATTTGGATAGAAAAACTAAGTGACTATTACAACACTAATATTTTTACAATTAAAAATATTTCTTCAAATGGAAATACAACTTTCCAAGAAAGTAATATTTATTTGTCAGCTCTTAGCGATATGCGAGTTTTATATTATAGAGACATGAACTCATATATAGAAGCTAAAACAGTTGCAAATGATTTTATTCAACAACCTTTCATTTTTAATTCAAGAGATAGCGTAACTGGTAAAATGAAATTTTGTATTTCAAGTGTAATACCAAAATTAGAATTAGGCATTAGAACAATTACAATTGAAGCTAGGATGTAAATTTTATGAAAAAAATAATATTAATTTTTGTAATAAATTTTTTCACTATTTCAAATGTCTTTTCAAAAAATCTACTCGTTTGTGAATATGATGAACTTTACAAAACAGGTTGTCACATCGAAGAATTTATTATTGGAGAAAATTTAAAATACCAAATGGATTTTTCTACTAACTATAAGTTCGATTGTGAAGGTCATGACTTTCAAGTTGGTATTTCTACTGAATTTGGTTTTTATCCTATGCAAAGAAGTACAAAAATTCAAAAAATTCTTTCGACTTTTCAAGCAAGAGCTGCTTTAAAAGTTTTAAACCCTGATAAATTATATGCAAAAATTTTAAATAAAAATTGTGAATTAACAATTCTTCAGTCAGAACAAACACCATCTCTACAGACAATTACTATGTGGAATGATGATGCAAAAAATATGATAAAAACATTAAGAACTTTTTCTGAATCATTTCAGCTTGCAAAGAATTTATTAGAAATTAATAATTGGGATAAAAATAAACTCTCACTTTTTTATGACCAAATTAAAAAAATTTCAAATTTATATCCACAAAATTTGCAATTAAAATTATTACTTTCATCAATTGAAAGCGTATTGCAAAATAGACCTGAGTTAATACAAGTTGACCAAGCTACTAAAGAAAATTTGATTAATTATTACAAAAATAAAATTCTTGAAATAATTAATGAAGCTAATAAACTTATTGAAATAGTGGACTACTGGAAAATAAAATTAGATGCGGATTTAAAGATAATTATTGATGAATTAAAATTGAAAATAAATAATTCTTTGGAGAAATTATGAAAAAAATAAATGTAGTAATTTTATCAATAATTTCATTAATTACAACATCTACAATTTTTCCAGAATCTGAGCCAGATAATGCTCAGTTAGATCGCAGAGAAAAAGAAGCTCTAAGTAAACTTTCTGATATTGATAATTTATCTGAATATTATGGAAGAATTATTTATATAAGAGATAATTTAATTCTTGGAAGTAAAGGCTTAGATTATCACTTTAAAAACTGTACAAATCAATTAGGAATTTGGATTAATGATTGGTCATTTTTACTTTCTTCGATTGATTTACATGACAAAGAAAATACTAATTTAGTCCAAAACAGTGTAAAAAATTTTTTGCAAAAGCAAATAGATAAAGGAGAAACTCTAAAACAGAATTGTTCTATTATTAATAACAAAGTTAACGAAGCAAAACTTGTAATTAATAAAATGCCTGAATTTAATTCAAATAAACTTACTGAATATAAACAAATTATAGATGAAATTGAAAAAGTCAAATTTAGATTAATACAAATTTTGGATAAATATAGAATTGTTCAAGGTGACAAGGTAGAAAAAATTAACGAATTAATAGAATTAACTAGAAAAGCTTCACTTGCTAAACTAAAAACAGAACTAGTGGGAAACATAAAAATTCCACTGCAGAATGCTATTTTAGAATTTCAAGCTATGCTAGACGCATCAAAACTTTCAGATCAAGCAATCTCTCAAATTTTAAATTCAGAGCAATTAATGGACAAATTTGTTTTAAATATGCAATATTTTAAAGCAAAAAACTTACTACTTAAAAGTAAAGAAGATTGCTTGACGCAACTTTCTAATCTTGAAAAAAGTTCAATTGATAAAAAATATCTTTTCCCAATAAAAGAACGAATAACTAATTTATGTTCTGCTACTGAAAATCATTTCAGAAGTTTAACACAATTAAATATAAAAAATTATGAATATTTAAAAAATTACTATGAATTAGTTAATGCAAATATAAGTATTGATTGCAATAATAAAAATAATACTTTATCTTGCCAAAAACTAAACATAATAAATTCGATTGATACAGAAACTTTATCTACTCTTCCTGACAGTAATTTAGAATTTATTGAAAATTTATTGTCGCAAGTATATGAGGAATATAAAAAATGAGATTTAATTATTCTAATTTATTTATTATACTCTTAAACTTTTTCCTATTTTTTAATAGCTTTTCATTATCATGCAATGAAAATTTAATTGAAAATAAAAAAACTCCTTTAACATACAAACCATTTCCATTGCTAGATCCAGATACAGGGAAAATATTAACTCCAACCGATGAGATACAAATAACAGATAGAAATGGAAATATTTCAAAAATTAAAGCAATTGATTTTTTTAATCAAATAAATGGAATGGAATACTCTTTAAACCAATGGGGTTATTCACTTCGTGATGCCGATGGAAAATATAGTTTAAGCCAATTAGATATTTGCCTAAGTCTTTTAGAAAAGCAGAAAGAATCAATTGACAAAAGTATGAATTTTTCTCCTGAAAACTCCATGCCAAGTTATTCTGACTGGCTTAATAAAGTAACAATTGCCTTAAAAAATTATCAAGCTTTTACACCTTCAATGCAAGATTTAAGAAGAATTGCAAATGAACGAAAGCTCGATGATTATATTACACAAATTCCGCCTTTTGATGTTCCACGTCCACCTACTTTTAAACCTGTAGAATTAAAAAGTTTCAAAAAAGAAAAAACTTGGTCATTCGAAAAAGGTCAAAAATCAAAATTTTATATTAATGGTTTTGCTGGATATAAAGTTGCTGCAAGTAAAATTGAAGTAAACAGTGAAGCAAATGCAGGATTAAATGGAGCTGTTCTTGGAGTTTGGGAAGGAAGCATTGCTAGTGCAAGGGCTTCAACAAACTCTCCAGGAAATCAAAATGGAAAACTTAAAGTAACTGCAGACATTTTTGGAAAAACATTATTTGCCATTGATCAAGATATTGGCAAATTAGGTTATAAGGAAGAAAAAACATTATTCGATACACCAATCCAACACGAAGTAAGCACTCGCTTTACAGTTGGACCTATTCCAGTAAGGCTTGCTGCTGGTATTAGAGGCCAAAATATTATGCGCTGGGGTGTTGAATTGGTTCCTTTACAAGTCCAATCCTATCTTCAGCACTATGCGGGAATTGATGCTTATGCTTCTGCAGCGGTAGATATTTATGTAGCAGGAGCAGGTGTCGTAGGGCGTCTATTGCTTGTAGGAATTGACACTCGTGTTTCCGCAGGAGGATTTGTTGAATTTAATGATGTCCCTGCATTAAAACTAGAATTATTAGGAACAACTCAATTAAATGCATTACAAGGTGACATCAGGCTTTTTGTTTATGCTTATTTACCTTCTTGGAAATTTTGGAAAGGATTTGTTGAACGAAAAGAATGGTCAACAAGCCTTTGGAGCTATAATGGTTACCAAGTAAACGCAACAATTTTTGATTACTCTGCTAAACTTACTCCTACTGGCTTTTCAGCAAAAGGTGACTTAAGTGTTGAGGATGTCCAAGAACAACTTGCTATTGATACAAAATTAAAACGCGAAGAAAAAATAAATAAACTTGAATTTGAAGTTTTAAATCGAATTTCCGAAACCATGAACTCTATTGCAAATGATCTACACAGTGAAAGTAATTTAAATTTAATTAAATCAGAATCGTTAGTTCAAAAAAATAGTGATATATTAAATCAAGCATTTAATGGATACTACAATATTTTAGCAAAATGGATTGAGAAGGATTAAGAATGAAAAAAATATTTTACATTTCTTCACTAGCAATAATTTTTTTTTGGGAATAGCTTTTTATTATAAAATATCATTATTTCCAAAAGAAATGAAACCTATTAGTTGCAATCCTAATGAAAAATCAACTTTTTTTGTGAACTATAAAACCTCTAATGAAACAAATTTTTCTCAGTTTAATAAAAACCCTGAAAAATTAAATTTTGAACTGAACGGTGAAATTTCTGAAATTTGTCTAAACTCAGCAGACAATTTAGAATTCTTGTTTGATTTTTCAAAAATCCAAGTAAAATCAAATTCATCTATTTTAAATATAAATTCTATCGAACCAAATTTTGCATTTGTAAATATTCTAGTTTCTAATATAGGTGAAATAATACAGATAAAAAGCAGTCAAGATATCGAACCTCTTCTTTTAAATTTGTATAAAGAATATGTAAAAAATTCCTTTGCTAATTTCAAAAACTATAATGGATCAGGAAAAATATGGGAAAATGAATTGCTCGGATTTGAAGGTAAAAGCAAATATTCATATAATTTTCTTCATTCAGGTATATTACAAAGAAGATTTGTTGATGATCTTCCGAATACAAATTCCTATGTTATAAATACGGGTAAAAATGTTGAGAAAAAATATTCATCTGATTCTATTACATCTTTTACATTAGATAAAAGAAATTTGAGCAAAAAAATTAGCATGATTAGAAAATCAAAAACATACCTAAATAATAGAATGATAGCGGAAGAAAATACAATTTTTGAGAAAAATGTACTTACTGAAAAGCAAACTTCTGCACTAGATAAAAAAATTCTAAATTCACTTGTTAGTAATGATTTAAAAGGGGAAGAAATAAACGAAAGACTAATGAAAAAAGTGTTACTTGAAAATTTTAAATTTAAAGATTTTTCTTCCTTTCTTAATAGTTACACAGAAAGTAAAAAGGAAAATGAAACAGAATATTTCCTGCAACTTAAATCTTTAATGAGCTTAAACCAAAATACTTTCAATGAAATTTTAAATTTCACAAATAAAAATTCAATTTCCAATACTTTTCAAAATATTTTAATATCTGCTGCTATCTCTTTAGGAACTCCTGAGTCTCAATCGTTTTTAATTGAGTTGTTTAATCAAGAAAAAGATCTTAATAGAAAAATTGTAATTTTAGGTAATTTAGGAAATGTTGAACATCCCTCAAAAAATACTGAAGACTTTATTTTCGCACAATTAAATCCGAATAATAATTTAAACTTATATAATACTGCAGAACTAGCATTGGGCAATATTGCAAGTAACTTAAAAAATTATTCTCCTGAAAGAGAAGTTTATATATTTAACTCACTTCTAAATATTCTAAAAGAAAATCCTAATTCCATAAAAAGACAAGTTACAATTTATGCACTAGGAAATTATGCTGATTCTAAAATTCTTGAAACATTAAAACAAGAATTATCCTCAAGTGATGAAGATGTAAGAAAAGCAGCCGTTTATGCGCTAAGGTTTATAAATCTAGCAGAACCAGATGATTTACTAGCAAAAGTATTACGCAATGAAAAAAGAGAAAGTGTTACTCTTTCTGCTTTAGAAGCAATTTCTTTTCGCAAACAAAGAGATGATATTGTTTCATTAGAAAGAATTTTATTACATGAAAGTCCCTCAGAACTGATTAGAATGCAAGTTTTGAAAAATTTTTCTTTGATAGGACTGCAAAACGAAATTAATTATGCAAAAAATTATGATAGTGCCAAATCTATAAGAACCTATGCCGAAAATCTTTTACTAAGATTTAAATATGACTTTTAAAACTTCTTTAATCAATTGAAATAAATAATAGTAATTAAATAATTTTATGTTTTACAAAAATATAGTATTTTAATAATAGACAAAAAAATGACAAATATTTTTAAATTTAATACCTATTAATATAAAATATTTATGGATTTTCTAAACACTAACCGGAGGTTTTTATGTTTGATTTGCCACCACAAGTAGAGGCCGTAGAACCTAATAGTATCCAAGCAGTCGAAATCAGTTCTGCAAAAGTTGTTGTTCCTTATGCTGATGTAAATAGAACAGTTTTACAAGTTAATAATCAAACTGGATATAAAGTATTTATTGCTACAACTGTAGATAATCCTGGCCAATGGTTTGGTGGTGCAAGACCAAATGTAAACTTTAATGGTGTTGCTATAGGACCATCAAATTATTTAAAAAGAAATGAAGATTTAAATTCAGCAGCAGCATTTAATTCATTTTTTACAATGAATTTTAAATTTACAGCCGCAAGTGGAGACGAAGAATTTGGTATAAGAGTAAACCAAGCTGATGTTTTCAAACCAGATTTTATTGATAATTACTATCCAACTTTCCCAGTTGGTACTCTTGATATTACTGGATACTACCAAGTTCAACACAGAGTATTAGGTAACGCTAATATATTTACAATTTCACATAATCAGTGATTATGTGAAATTGTCTCATTCATATGCAGTAGAAATAATTTACTAAATTTATTTCTACTGCTATTAAAATAAATTCATTTTTTTTATTAAAATTATAAATATATTTTACTTTTTATACTGTTAATAGACTTCCAATTAATAATTTTCTATTCATTAGATTTCCAAAAATAGATTATAAAATAAAATCAATACTACAAATTTTAATATTTGACATTTTAAACAAAAAAATATATTTAAATTTTCTGTTTTATAGTTATAAACAAATTATCTTACTTCATGGATAAGCTAAAGATGGATGCATATGAATTTAGTTGGGAGTTATATAAGGCTCAAACTGAAGATTTTAGTGAAGATCTTCAATTTTATCAAAACTTTTCAAAAGACTGTGTTACTCTAGATATCTTTTCTGGTTATGGCAGAATTTGCAATTTTTTATCAAAAAATAACCTCTTTATAAGTGCAGTTGAAAAAAATAAAAATTTTGCCTCACATATAGCTCTCCCTAAAGACAATATTTACATTACAGATATTCTTGAATTCCAAACTAAAAAAAAGTTTGAACGAATAATAGCCGGATATAATTCATTTTGCTTACTAACTGAAGATAATGATATTTTTAAATTTTTCTCTATTTTAAAATCTTTATTAAGTAGTAATGGGAAAATTTCATTAAACTACTTTCATCCTGAATTTTGGAAAGACTCTATCAATCAAGAATTTTTTTTTAATGGAATGACTATAAACTATATATCAGATTACAATCTAAATTTAGATAGAAAAGATATGGCTTTATGGATTGATAATTATATTGTAGGAAATAAAAAATACACTTATGATTATAAAGTAAAAGTATACAAAGATATTAACGAAATTAATAAATACTTAAAAAAATTTGGCCTCAAGATACTTGATGTTGTCCATAATTTTAACAACAGTAACACTTCGGAGTTAGGATGGCAAGACTACATCATTGGTCATTAATTTTAATACTATTACATACGAGTGGAATATGTTATGGAATAAATATACTTTCTTGGTGGGGATACCTAACTGAAAATGAATTAAAAGTAATAGAAGCTAAATGTTCTACGAAAATTTACTTTGATGAATATTATTCAAATGATGAATTTCTTAGAAGAGTTAGAAAAGACGATTATTCCATTATTATCTTTTCTAGTGTTGTATACAATTTTGTAAGTGATTTAGTTAAGAATCAAAGTGTATCTTTATCTAAATCAAGAAGTGAGTATAATTACTATTTGCTAAAAGAATTTAAAAAGAAAAATTTCCCCCAAAATATTGGTATATTTTCAGTTAGTTATACTGGATTTTTATACGATCAAAATAATTTTAATTTAGACACAAACGATGAAATAGAAGATATTTTTAGAAAAGCTGAAGGTAAAGTAATAAGTATTTTAGATGATCATATTGAATCTCTAAATCTTCTACAAAATTTGAATACTAAAAAAGAAATAAATTCTGTAGTTAACAGTTTTAGTAATTTATTAAATAATAAAACAGTATTTATTACAAATTACAATGATAAAATAGTAAAAAATAAAAATTTTGCTTTTTCTTTTACCTGGATGGGTGAGGCATTATATAGAATTAAGAAATACAATGATTACAAATTTTACATTCATCCAAAAATGAATTACTTGTCTGTAGATTTAATTTCTGCAATAAAAAATGATAATAAAACAAAATGCGTTATAGATACTCTTTTAAATAAAGACTTCCTAAATAATATATTGGCAAGTAATTTTTATATTTCACCATATAGCGACCTACTTAAATTAAACATTAAAAATAGCGGACTTGATTGGATTAAAATTCCAGATAAAAATGAATATAATTTAAAAAGTAATATATGGCAAAGAATAAAAATAAATTTGAAAAACTAAATTTAAAAAGATTAAAAATAAGATTAAATTTTTTCTCATTTTTACTAATAATTATATTTTATTTTTTCATAATATCTATTTTTTTAGTTTTTGTAATAAAATCTAGCGCTGAAAATAAAAATTTAATACTTGATAAAAAAAATCATATCTTTAATTTATATGTTAGTGAAATATTTAAAAACATATCTTTACTTGCTAACTCAACTGAATTTATTGACTATGTAAGATCTGGAAATCTTTCAAGATCAAATTTAAATACACAAATACTAAATACATTTAGTCACTATTTAGGCAAAGAAATTATTGGATTTAGTATTAATGATTTAAATTCTGTCGAGATGCTTTTTATAGGTAAAAAATCAAACACTAAATTAAAATTAACTGTTTGTTACTTAAATGATAAAACAGATTATGAATATGGAAGATGCTCAGCAAATTTAATTATTTACTTTAATAAATTTCTAATTTTTGAAAAAATAAAAAAAATCGAACCTGCAGTTGAAGAATGCATAAATTGTAGCCCGTTTTATTTAAAAAATGGATCTATCATAGATAATTTATACGTAAAAGAAGGTGATAATTTTCAAATAAAGTATACAATAACTAATAACATTTTTCTAAGTACAACAAATTTTTTATTTGTATCAGTTCTAATTATTTTACTACTAATACTTTTCATATTTCTAATTAATCATTGGATTTTAAATTCATATATATTCAATCCAATTAAGAATCTTCATGAATTTATTAAAAATGATTCAAAAAAATACAATTTTAAATTATCTGAAATTGATGAAATTTCCTCCACTATAATTAAGTATAAAAATTTTGAATTACTTAAATTTGAAGTTTCTAAACAACTTGAAATATCTAAAATTGCAGTACAAGTAGCTCATGATATAAAATCTCCAATATTAGCACTAAATATGTTTTTCGAAAAGGAAAAAATATTTTTGCCAGAAGAGAGTCGAATTATTATCCGAAATTCTATTCAAAGAATTCAAGATATTGCAAACAACTTAATATTTAAACATCAAGAAAGCAATAAAAAAAATAATGATAGATTAAATAACTTATCTACACATTTAGTTTCAAGTATAATTCATTCCTTAGTATCTGAAAAAAGGATACAATTTAGAAATTTAATTGACATAAATATTGAAGAAAAATTTCTGCATAATTCATATGGTTTATTTGCCAGCATTCAAATTAATGAATTTAAAACTATACTTTCTAATTTAATAAATAATTCAGTTGAATCTTTTGATGAAAAAAAAGGGAATATTTATGTCACACTGAATGAAAGTGATGGAAAAATTTGTATCTCAATTGAAGATAATGGAAAAGGTATTAAATCTGATTTAATACCAAAAATAGTAGAAAAAGGAGAAAGTTTTGGAAAACCTAATGGTAATGGGCTTGGATTATATCATGCAAAAGAAACTTTAAAATCCTGGGGAACATTTTTAGAGATTGAGTCAGAATTAATGAAAGGCACAAAAATTAGTATTTATCTAGATAAAAAGCCACCGCCCTCTTGGTTTGTTTCAGAAATTGAAATTCAACAAGATTCAATTTTAATTATAGTTGATGATGATATTTCTATTCATAATATTTGGAGCGAAAGATTAAAAGAAATTAATGTATCCAATAATTTTTTTGAAGTTATTCACTTTACTGATCCAAATTTATTCATCGAATGGAAAAATAAACTTACAGAAAACTCTAGCATCAATAAAAATAAAATGTATTATTTATGTGATTATGAATTTATTAATCATCCCTTAAATGGAATTCAAATAATTGAGAATTTAGGAATAAAAGATAGCTCAATTTTAATTACGAGTCACTTTGAAGACTATAATTTTACTGAATCATGTAATTTAAAAAAAATAAAATTAATACCTAAAAGTTTAGTCCATTTTGTTCCAATTAAAATTAAATTAAAAGAAATAAATATACCTAAAAATATTATTCTTATTGATGATGAGGAATTTATATACAATATTTGGAAACTTGATAAAAGATTTAATAATATATACTACTTTAATGATCCTTATTTATTCCTATCAAAAATGTCTCACTTTGAAAAGAGTTTACCTATTTTTATAGACTCATGTTTGGGAAATAATATAAAAGGAGAAGAACTAGCTAAAGAAATGTATCATTATGGCTTTAAAGAAATCTATTTAAATACTAATTATCCAAAAGAAATATTTCAAGAAATGTATTGGATTAAAAAGATAATAAACAAAGATTCTTCAAATTATTTTTAAAATGCTTTTACGTTAAATTTTTAACTCGCAATAAAAAATCATGCAAAATATTTCCAGTAGCTCCCCAAATATCTATTTCTCCAATTTCTTCTATTTTAATAGGATAATGCCATACTTTTCGAGTAAAATTCATGATAGCTCGTTCTTCTGTCCAACATTTTATTTGCAAAAGCTTTTCAATGCTTAAACATATTACATGACTGACTTCACTTTCGTTATGAATAAAATCTTGTTTATCCAAAAGCAAAGCACAAAATGGTTCTATATGATAACCAGAACGTGCAAAAGAATGATTTAATTTTATACTTGCCTTAATATCAGTCTTTTTAATACCAATTTCTTCATATGCTTCACGTAAAGCTGTATCTAAAGGACTTTCAAATGCATCTATCCTTCCACCAGGAAAAGAAACCTCACCTGCATGTTCTTTTAAGTGTGATGCGCGTATTGTGAAAACAAGTTGCCAATCACCAACTTTCACAAGGTCTTCGGTAAAATCTTTTTCTGGACATAATATAGGGAGCAAAATTGCAGATCTTCTTGCAAGATCTGGTACGTATTCATCCAGACCATTCATTTCTTCAAGTTTTTTAAATACTTTCAGTATTTTCTTTGTCATTAATTCCGTTCTTTTGCTCGCATATATAATTCACTATCCAGTTTAACTCTTCTTCCTCTACGATAAGGTTTTTGGGTTGGATCTGCAATAACAAAAGCAGATTCTAATTCACCTTCCTTTGTGCAAAGCAAAATTTTGTTTAAGCCTCCTTCATACTCAACCATTTTTAAAAATTCTTCTTTTTCTCCCGAAACCAAATTATTTTTAAAGTATTCTATTTGCGGAGACTTAGCTTTAATTTCAATAGGAAATTCATCACTTATACTACGCGCAAAAAAAGTTTCAGCAGATTGCACAGAGTTTTTTTGGACAAAAAGATATGAAAAGTTTAATTCATGATGATCTAATTTGGAAAATTTATCTATCAATGCAATTGTTTTTGGAGTATTCCAAGAGTGTCGAAACCAACACCAATCTTTTCTTGTTGTTTCTGTGGAAAGAGGGCAGTTTTTTCTATGCGCGCAGGGAGAAATAATTTGCCCATCATTATTTGCAGAAATAAATTCATTTCTTAAAGTACCTAGAGATTTAGCATGCTCTTCCTGCCCTGGCTCCATAACAAGAAGCAGTCCTCCATTATTTAATTTTGAATATAATGAATTCAAAGTTTTTGCTCGATGCTTTAATGGAATTTCATTAAACACATTAATTCCTAAAATAACATCACTATTTTTTGTTACTTTTTCAGGAGATGTTATATGTTCAACTGAAACAACAACACTTTCAAAAAGAGATTTTGTTAATAGCTTTTTTCCAAAATCAACAATTTTATCCGATCTATCAATTGCATTAATATGTATTTTTTTAGGTAAAATTAACTTATGATTTATGGAAAAAATATATTCAAGTACACTTAAAATGCCTATCGTTCCGCTTAAAGGACCACAACCAAAATCAGTAATAACTAGTTCATCTTTTTCTACTAGAAATAAACTTTCAATTGCAAAAATATTTTCATCTCTGACTAGAGTAGAAAAAACTCTTTCAATATTTGGCAATAAAAAAGAAGCTATATAAGCTTGGAAGCCATCTCCAGTATTCATATAATGCTTATCGAGTTTACTTCTATCTTGATTAAATTGATTCCATAATGTTTGAACATGTGAAGCAATTCTTTGAGTAAGAGCTTTTTTTTCAGTATTATTATCAAATATTCCTAAATAATTTTCCCAATTATTCATGTAATTGGCAATATTTATAAAAAATTTACTTTCTATCTCATAAAAATTTCGCATTCTAATTTTTTTCCTTACGTTTACTTTCTTTTAAAAACAGAACATAATTTTTAACAGCTTTATTGTGGTCATTTAAGTTTTTACTAAAGACGTGAGTCCCATCCCCTTTAGCAACAAAATATAGATCGTTTGAAATAGGATTTAGTGTTGCTTTTAAACTTGCAAGACCAGGGCTTGCTATAGGTCCGGGCGGCAACCCGTAGTTAGTGTATGTATTATACGGGGTAGGAGTTAGCAAATCTTTTTTAGTAATATTTCCTTTGTATCTACTCCACATACCATATATTACCGTAGGATCTGCCTGTAATTTCATTTTAATCTTTATTCTATTGAAATACACTCCTGCAACCCTTTCTCGCTCAGAAGCAGCTGCTGTTTCTTTTTCAACTATGGAAGCTAATGTAATATATTCTAATGGTGAAAATCCTAACTTCCTTGCTTTTTCATACATATCGGGTGTTACATTTTTCTTAAATGCAGATAATATTCCCTTTATGACCTGTTTTGGAGGTAAATTTGGATCAAAAACATAAGTTTCAGGGAAAAGAAATCCCTCTAAATTCTGAATTGAATAGTTTAAACTCAAAAATTGGATAAGTTCTTTTGAATTCATAAGCTCTAACCATTTTTTAACTGGTACTTTTGGAAAATCTTGTGTTAATTTTTCTGCAACTTGATAAATATTTAAACCTTCAGGTATTGTTACCTTAATAGTTAAAATATCACCTTTTACTAATTTACTAATAACCTCTTCAGGCGTTACATCTTTCTCAAATCGATAAGTTCCAACTCTTAAATTTCCAGTCAACTGCATTATTCTTGCATAATCAACTAACAATTTAGGATATCTAATTACATGCAGTTTTTCTAAATCAAATGCTAACTTGCTAAAATTAGTTCCATCTTGTAAGTAGTAATCTACAGCCTGTAAATTAGAGGGATTTGGTGTTTTATACCAATAAAATATTCCTGTTATAATAATGCTAAATATTATAAATAATGAAACAAATATTTTTTTACTCATTTTACAATTCCCATAATTTCAACCTAATATTTACTTTCTTTTTTACAATTCCCACAATTTAAGACCAATATTTCTTCTAACTTCATTTATATTTGGCGCTAATCTAATTGCATTAATATCCCAAATTTTTTTATACATTCCAAAATACTGGGTGTTTAAATCAAAAAACTCTTGACTACTTATTTGCTCAATTTTATCTTTTTCTTTTATAAATATTATATTTGTGTTCGATAAGTAATCAGTAAAAGAATAAATTCTTGGACAACTATCTACACCAAATTTCGTACGACTTGCTAATCTATTCGTTAAAATAATTTGTTGGCTATTTTTATTGCTCGCTAAATTCTTTGTAGAAAACCAAAGTGATGTACCTGAATAACCTAAATGCCCATAGATATATTCCCTATCTTTAGGCCAATTTAAAATACCACATGTTGAATCTTTGCTTGTTGGAGTATCTAATCCATAAACAAACCTTACATTTTTATCATGAATGTATCCTATGTTTTCTAAATAATTTTTCTGGTAATGAGCTAATTCTTCAGTCGCTAGTTTTACATCGGAAATTGTTCCAAAATATCCAGAATGTCCAGAAACAATATTTGTATTTGTTGAAAAAGAAGAAAGTATATTAGCATTAGTGTCACTAACATTCCCAAATAAATTAGTCTCAGTTCCCGCAAAATTGTCTTTATAAGCAGAAATATACGGATAAAATGGGATACTCTTTTTAGTTTCATTTGGCGTTAAGGAAGCATGAAAAAATTTTGTTTTAACTTTCTCATTTAATTCATTTAAAATTTCTATCCAAGAAGATTCCCGCATAAAAAAAGATTCAATAAGTCTTGATAAAATATAGTAATTTATATCAGAATAGACGAATTCTGAAAATTGTTCATTTTTAAAATATTTTAAACATGTATTGTTTAAATTTTCCTTAACAATATTTGAATAATTTTTTTCGTTATGATCAAGTATTGTTTGATATATTTCTTTATCATTAGAAATATAAGTATTTTTATGTTGCCATTTTCCTATTCCCATCCAAAACCAATTTTTAGCCCCTGAATAGTGAGAAAGAAAAGAATTTAAATTAAAATTATTATCATTTCTTAAAATAAATTCTATTAAACAATCATTTTCATTAATAGTATTTTTCGGTAAGAAAATATCGTTTAAAGGAGTTGATATTATCTTTAAAAAATCACTTTTAAATTTCATTCGCAAATATAAATTTAAAAATAAAGGTTTTGTCAAGCTTGAAATATCAAAATAAGGATGAATTAAGGGAGTATTTAATTGATAAAAATTATTTTTAGAAATACAACATTCATCTATCCAAAAGGCAGAAAAAGCGTACTTATTATTTGCAATTGACCAAGCACTAAAATCACCTTTTTCACATTGATTTTCTAAGCTTTCTATGCAAGAAATAAGTTCATTAGGAATATGTGTTTGTAAATATTTTTGGATTGGAAAATTCATGATATGACTACCCTGCCTTGTCTGTCCAGGGCATTTAAATACACTATTATAAGGTGCAATATGGAATTATTCACTAAAGTAAAACCTCACTGTCCTTTTTTAATGCCTGAAACAGAAGTTAACCAGACAAACTTCAATAATTTTTGCAACTTAAATCTTGGAGTAGCCCCAAATAGAGTCACCAAAGATATTTTACTATGGCTTGATGAAGACCATGGTGCAGGCGACCCTACCTTATTTGCCGCTCAGGCCAAAAATCAAACTGCCAATTTTTATATTGTTGCAAAACAAGATTTTATCTTAACAGGATTACCTGTGATGTGCGAAACATTCCGCCTTGCATCCGGTGGTGAATTAAAATTATTCTCTGATTTCAAAGAGGGAGACCAAATTAAAAAAGGAGATGTTCTTCTTGGGGGTAAAGGAAATGCAGCTGCTATTTTATTAGGCGAACGAGTGGCTCTAAATTTATGCGCAAAATTATCAGGAATAACAACTAAAACAAGCTCTATTTTAACTGAGATTAGAAAATATTCTCCATCTATTTATTTATTAGAAACGAGAAAAACAACTCCAGGTCTTAGAATTTATGAAAAATATGCTACAAGAAATGGTGGCGCTCGGAATCATCGCCATGGCTTAGATTCTGGTTCAATGTTAAAAGAAAACCATTTAAGATACTTTGGCTCTATAGAGTATGCTTTAGATTGCGTATCCAATAAAACTCCTGTACTCAATAAAATAGAAATTGAAGTAACAAATTTAGTAGAATTTAGAGCTGCATTAAATAAAGGTGCTGATGTAATTATGCTTGATAATTTCAGCTTAGAAGATGTTCATCAAGCAGTAAAAGAAAGAAATAATTTTAATAAAAATACAAAACTTGAATTAAGTGGGAATTTAGATGAAAAAAATATAAAGCAAATATCCTCTTCAGGAGTTGATTATTTAAGCATGGGTGCATTGATCCATAAAGCAATTTGGATTGATATTAGCTTACAGTTATATATGCAGGACTAGTTTGGATCTCAAATGAATACAAAAGATTTTTATACAATTTACACTGAATACACTCCCTCTACAATGGATTTAGCCAAGCATTACAAAAATAGCCATGACAATAATAATATTATTGCGGTTGTAACTCGAAATCAAACTTTTGGTAGAGGTAGGGGAGGTTCCGTTTGGCAACAAGCCGATTTATCTATCTTGGATAATCAATCTACCGCAGAATTAAAATATTATTCTGATTTAACAGATATAATGGCTTCATCATTAGACTTTTTACCATTAACCCTCATCGTTCCTGCTTCAAGAGTAAAAGTTCCATTTGAATGGATAACCGCACTTGTTTCATGCGCTCTTTTAGATGCCCTGACAACAACAGGAAATTTTATTAAATCAACTATTCATGGGCTTCCTTTTGCAAGTAACTCTATTTTATGTATTAAATGGCCGAATGATTTAATTTTTTTCAATAAAAATATCAGCAATACTGAATATAAAAAAGTTAGTGGCATTCTTTGTGAAACCAGTTCACAAAGTGGAAAAATTGGAGATATTTTTATTGGAATAGGATTAAATTTTTTTTCCAAACCTGATCTTGATAAAGCGATCTCATTTTGGGAAAGTATATTTAGCAATGAACTAAATAAAAATGAAAGAAGAGAACTTAATAAGTTACTTAAAGATCTTGATTTTAAAAAAGCTATTGTTACAAAATTTTGTGACAATTTTAAAAAAGAATTCATTGATCTTCTTTTCTCTGAAAGAAATTCTTCTCAAATTAAATCGATAGTTCAATCCAGATCAATCCCACATGGAACTTTCATCTCTGTTGATAAAGGAACTAGAAAGGGTGAATTTATTGGTTTAGATGATAACGGAGGTTTACTTTTATCTGGGAACAGAAACTCTATTTTGTCTGGAAATATATCTATCGAGAATCCTGTTAATATAAAGACGAAGTCAAGTCTTAATATAGAGCTAAAAAGCGCCCCCGTTTTTGCAATTGATTTTGGAAACACAACTATTCATACAACTTACCAAGCCACAAATTCAAAATTATATCATGCAAATATCTCTTATGAAACTATTGCTTCTGAAAATGGAACTATTTTAAGAGATTCTTTCAAACCACTGGTTGAAGGATTATTAGCCGATCGTAAAGAAAAAATTGAACTTATCTATACAACAGTAAATACAGCTGAAAAAACTAAAAATTCAATTCAAAAAATCAAAGATTACTTTAAATCTCTTTTTCCAGAAATTATATTTAATGAAATTAAATTAACTGAGCAAGATATTTTTAGTTGCATAAATATTTCAGGTAATTTTGAAATAAGTAGACTAGGCGCAGATAGAGCTCTGAAATTTTTGTTTGCCGCTAATGAGGCAAAAAAACAAAACATCAATGTTTTAACTTTTTCTTTCGGTACAGCAGTAACTTGTGAAGGTGTTAGTTCTAAATTAGGCATCTTAGAAAATTTTGTTTTTCCAGGTATCCAAATGGCTTTAAATGCTATTAATCATTTTACAGCTCTTGTTCCTTTATTTAAAGCAAACCCTGAATTGTTTCAAGCAAATAATTCTCTTTGGAATCAAGAGATTTATGTTCAAAGGGGAGTATTTCTATCAACTGCGGCTAGCGTAATAGCTACTATTGAAATGCACCAACCATGTAAGTGTTATTTTAGCGGTGGAAATTCCGATTCCGTTTTAAAAATAATAGAGTTAATGTACCCAAATAAAAATTATAACATCGAAATATTACCAAATATTGAAACAGAGGTAATAATAAAAAATAAAGACAATATACTAAAGAAACAAAAAGAATTTGAGCTTCAAAAAAAACATTTAATTAATGAAAATATTTTAAAAATAAAAAATATTATTGAAGAAAAAAAATCTATTAATTTGCAAGAGCAATTTAAAGATAAAAGCATTTCTGACATAGCAAAAACAATGCTAAAAGCTCGAGATCCTAAATCTATAATTAGAACTGCAGAACTTAATGACAATGATTTTAGAAAAATAGGCACTCATATTGAAGGACTACAATCCGAAGAGAGATTGGATTCCTATATGGCAAATAAATTTCAATTTCATAATAGAGAAACTTGGCGAGAGCGCATAGAAAAAGGCGAAGTAAAAATTGAACATGGTGCTCATAACAAAAACAGAGAAAAAATACATTTAAATAAAGTCAAGCCTACGTATAAAATAAAAAATTTTGATCAAGTATGGCTCTTCCACCCGCCAGAATACGAACCCGATATTATAGAAAACATTGATGTAATTTACGATAATGGAGACGTGTGTGTGTTTTCCAAACCACCGAATATGGTAATACATGCAGCTGGTATTTATGGGAAAAATACATTTGTAAATATTGCTCAAAAAATGGGTTATGGTGATTGTGCAGCAGTTCACAGAATAGATAGAGAAACTAGTGGAATACTAGCTTGCGCTAGAAAATCAGAAACTCGCAATATTATTTCTGAAGCTTTCCGCCAAGGTAAAGTTGATAAAATGTATATTGCAGTTACTAAAGGTGAAAATGATTTACCTGAAAAGTTTCGCGTTACTTTACCTATTGGTGAACCAGAGCAATCTTTAATTCGCTTAAAACTCTGGATAAATGGTAAATCAAGTCAGAACGCTGAAACATGGTTCGCAAAATTATCCCAGCACGAAGATTATACTCTTTATGCATGTTTGCCTCAAACAGGAAGAACCAATCAAATCCGCATTCATTTAGCAGCTATTGGTCAATGGATCGTAGGAGATAAAATGTATCATCCTAACGAACAAGTTTTTTTAGAGTTTTATGAAAAAGGTTATACCGATTGGGTGCATGAACAAACATTATTTCCAAGACACATGCTGCATAATACTGCTATAAATATTGCAGGCGAAAGTAACATATCTACTTCACTAGAGCAGCCTATTGTTTGTGAATTGTCAGAAGATATGTTGAACTTTGATATTGTTAAAAAATTATTAGAACGAGCAAAAATACCGATTAACAAAATTGAACAACGTAGCTTTTTTAAAAATATATTCATTCAACTTAACAAAGTAAACTTTCAAAATTTTCCAGAAATATCTGAGGGAGGTTATTTATAATGAAAAATTTAAGCCATATTGATACTGTTTGTGTCCATGCTGGAGCCTCACCTGATGAATTAACAGGGGCAATAATGCCTCCTATTTTTCAAACTTCTACATATGTTCAACCTAGCCCTGGAAATCCTAAAATATATGATTATTCAAGAGGTGGTAATCCAACAAGAACAGCACTTGAAGAAGCATTAGCCGCTCTTGAGAAAACGAACTATTCTGTTTCTTTTTCTTCTGGCCTAGCTGCTGTAGGAGCTATAGCTCAACTTCTTAATCCAAATGATCATGTAATTGTTTGTGATGATGTTTATGGAGGAACTGGTAGACTTTTCCGTAAACTATTTGCAAAATATGAAATTATTTTTGAATTTATTGACATGACGGATTTTAAAAAAGTTGAAAACTCAATAAGAAGTAACACTAAATTAATTTGGATAGAAACTCCTACTAACCCATTATTAAAGTTAATTGATATCGAAAAAATTGCCTCGTTAGCAAAAAAACATAATGCTCTGACAGTTGTTGATAATACTTTTTCTTCCCCAATTTTTCAAAATCCCATTGAGTTGGGAGCTGATATAATTTTACATAGTACAACAAAATATATTGGTGGACATAGCGACATGGTAGGTGGATGTTTAATGTTAAATGATAAATCCCTTGCTGACCAATTAAAATTTATTCAATTTGCTGGAGGAAGTGTTAACTCTCCTTTTGAAGCATTTTTATTGCATAGAAGTATAAAAACCCTTTCGTTGAGAATGAAAAAACATAATGAAAATGCAATTCAAATTGCAAAAGAAATGGAAAAAATCCCCTTATTTTCGGAAGTCATATTTCCTGGTCTAGAATCTCACCCTCAACATTCTTTGGCAAAAAAGCAAATGAGAGGTTATTCTGGAATGATTTCAGCAAGAATAAACGGCGATTTTGAGAAATTAAAATTGTTTCTTTCCAAATTAAAATATTTTTCACTGGCTGAAAGCCTAGGCGGCGTTGAATCTCTTGTAAATCATCCTGAAACAATGACACATGCTAGCGTCCCTGCAGATCATCGAAAGATTTTAGGGATTACTGCTAATTTGCTTAGATTCTCTGTAGGGATTGAAGATTCTCAAGATCTCATCGAAGATATTAAAAATGCAGCAAAAATTTGACTAATAATTCTTTTCTTCTGGTCTTTTTGTCTTAATCCGATAGTTGACTAGGAGGAATAGATTATGAGCGGTCTTGGACCAAAAACCAATAAAAAAGTAATGCGTACTTCAAGCGAACTCGAATTAATTAAATTAATATTAGACGAAGATAAAGAATTAAAGAAAAAAGTGATTCGCTTTATCCAAAAAAGTCTTGGTAAAACCACCTCCGCTACAGCAAAAAAGCAAAAAAAATAAAAAATATGAAATACCTTTTCACATTTTTAGAAATTAATAAAATATTTAATATCAGTATTATCAAAATTTGTTACTTTTTTTAGAACTTATATTAATTTTTTATTAAGTATTTTTATTCGTCAATAAGTCTTTCTGACATTGCTAAATGTATATATTTTTATTATCAAAAAATTGGAGTATTAAAAATTTTGGAGAATGACTTTATGTACAATCTGTTCTTAAAAATTTATATTGGAGATTTACAATGAAATTAAAATTTATTTTCCTAGTGTTTATTATTCAAATAAAAGTATTTAGTTTAGAAAACAACTCTGCTCCTGTAGAAGCTCAATACTTTTGGCCTGCTGGAAAAATCTATTACAAGATAGATTATAAATTTTATAAAGATTCAGATATATCTTTAATTAAACAGGCAATGCAAAATATAATGAACGTTTCAAAAGTTAAATTTGTTGAAATAAATAATACTGAACTTGAAAATCAAAAAAATTATATCAATATAACCGATGGCGATTCCTGTCACAGTGAAATTGGTATGATTGGAGGGGCGCAAAAATTGCTGTTACATAATATGCAATGTATGCGATTAGGTACAATTATGCACGAACTAATGCATAGCATTGGTTTTTATCATGAACAAAGTCGATATGATAGAGATCAATATATCATAATTAATTGGGATAACATCATAGATAAAAGAAAATATAATTTTGAAAAAAAAGGTGAATTTACAACAAGATTTGGAAAATATGATTATGCTTCAATCATGCACTATGGAGCATATGCTTTTTCTAAAAATGGAAGTTGCACAATTTCTACGGTAGATCCCCAAATAAATATAGGACAACGTAGTCAATTAAGTCCAACTGATATTTATGGTCTTTGGTTGGCCTATGGAACTCCTTAATAAAAAATATATTATATTGCTGCCACAACACACGGATCTTCACCAATCCAAAAAAGAAAATCTCCTATAGAAAAACGCGATCTTACAAAAGGTGAAAATCTAACCGCCCAACGATATTCTAAAGCTGAAATGGCAGGATTTGTTGCTTCCGGATATATAGGGAGCTTGGATTTTACTAAAATATCTTCAAGATCCTGAGCTCTTATTGTTAGAGATTTAATTTTGTTTTTTGTTTCTTCAAAATCTTTGATAAAACAATGAAATAATTCTTTCATCTCATTCCATTTTTCATTTTTCACTATGTAATCTTTTAAAAACTCTTCTTTAGCTAATTCTATATTATTTTTATTTATTTGTTTATCTACTTCATTAATTCCAAAATAAGGAGCATTTAAAAGTAATTTAGAAACCAACTTATCTGCTTCATTTAAAGTAAGAGTTCTAAATTTTTTTTCATCAAAACTATCGATACTTAAAATCCAATCAAAAGACATTGCACTTGTTAATGATGCCAAAGCAACTTGTTCACCATGTAGTACCAATTCTTTGCCAGCAGTTAATTTTAAAAAATCTAACCCATGGCTAATAACATGCTCATATCCGCTTAAAGGTGTTGTTTCTCCACTTAATGACATAGCTATTCCAGCCATAGATAAAATGGGTGCTAATGATTCCACAGCTGAACTAGAAAGTTTATTATTTGCAAAATTTGGTGCCAAAATTTTTAATTCATCACAATATACATCCATCAATCTAAAAGCTAATTCATTATAATTTTTGCTAATACCAAGTTTAAAACCTAAGTACCAATCACCATATGCAACAAAGCGTGCTAATAAATCACCATAGCCTGCTCGAGATAGAGCGATCGGAGCTGCCTGTAGTAACGGTTCAATCCAAATTGTATGATCTATATGTTTTGACTGTCTTGTTCTTTTTGCTCCTCCAATATCAAGGACGGAAAAACTCGAAGTAAAAGCTGTTACTGTCATTGCTGTAGGAATTGAAATAAATATTGCATCTTTGTAATTATTGTATAAAGAATGCTTTAGTAAATCTGTAATTGTACCACTACCCAATGATATATAAATCTGGCAATTACATTTAACTTCGTTAATATAGCTATCAATATACTTTAAATAATGTTCTGAAGCATGGATTTCTTGTGGATTTACTTTAGCATCAACGGAAAGATTTTTAAATATAATTTCGAAATCATCTTTTAATATATCGCATATTTTTTTATCTATAGAAGTTGGTTCTTCTAAACTTGAATTTTTAAATTCTCCATCAGAAAGAATGAATAATTTTTTTGCTGAATAATTAGCATTTAATTTTAATAATATATTTTTAAAATCTGCATAATTATTACAATAATATTGCTCAGGTATTTTAGAATCTTTAAAATTTTGTATTTCTTCATTTCTTAAAGTCTTAATTAATTTTTCAAAATTTTGCATATATCTACCTCAAATAAAAAAACCTCGAACTTAAATAAAGAACGAGGATAATTTTTAATTTAAAATTTCATACTATTTTTGATGATCTGTGCTTACTACTTGTTTAGAAGTTTGATTTAATTTCTCAGTATTAACAATTCTTAAATTTTTCTCTGATGCTTGATTATAGTTAATATTAATTGCCCATCTTGGACCCAAAATACCTATTACAATGGCAGATATAGCAGCAATTATTGTTAATGCTTGCATACCAGAATTTGTTTCTTCAGATTGATTATTATGAATTGAGTATCTAGTAGCTGGTTTAAACCACATTTCTGCCATAATTGATAAGTAGTAGAATAAAGATAAACAACTAAACACTACTAAAATGATTGCTAAACCAATAAATCCTTGATTTACTGCTGAAAGTAGTAAATAAAATTTTCCAAAAAAGCCTGCTATTGGTGGAATACCCGCAAATCCAAATAAGAAAATACTTAAAGTTACAGCTGCTACTGGCTTTTTAAAACCAATACCTGACAATTCTTCTTTTAGTAAATCTTCCCGATTAGAATCTTCAAACCATGAAATTACAGTAAAAGCTCCAAGACTTAATACAGCATAAATAACTGCATAGGCTATTAATGATTGTTTTGCTTCAACGCTGTGCGGATCACTGGCTAATGATGCGAAAGCTAGGCAAAAATATCCTGCATTTGCAACTGAAGAATAAGCTAAAATTCGTTTGATGCTATTATGCACTAAACCAAATAAAGAACCAACGACGATTGAGATAGCTCCAAGTAACCAGAACATAATAATAAGACCAGTTTTTTCGCCGGGTGCGAAGCTTTGGCTTAGTATTCTTAAAACAACAATAGCAACACTAAATTTTACTAATGAAGCCATGTAACCAGTTAAATGTGAGTTTGCTCCCTGATAAACATCAGGAGCCCACGAATGGAAAGGAGCAATTGCCAGTTTAAATCCAAGACCGCTCATTACTAATAAAACACCAAGTAAACTAAATGGATTATTTAAAGAAATATTTAACAATCTTAAATCTGAAAAACGCAATGAACCAATACTTGCATAAATTAACGCTGCCCCCATTAATAACATAGCCGCAGCAGCTGCACCAAGAATAAAATATTTTAATGATGCTTCCATAGCTTGGAAAGTTTTCCTTTGATATCCAACTAAAATATATAAGGAAATACTTGTTAACTCTAAACCTACAAAGAAACTTAGAAATTCACCTGCAGCGCACATAACCATTAAACCTGCAGATGAAAACAATATTAATGTTAGCAATTCTGAGCGTAATAATTGTTTACCAATTTTAGTCATAGAAGCTGCCATTAATGTAAATAAAGTACCAATTGATATTACTATAAATGAAGTTCTAGAGATATCATCAATTAATACACCACTTCCTAAAAAAGCTTTAGGTATTTCTGTATTACTTAATATTGCAGCTGAAGCAGAGACGAAACAAACAAATACAGCTATGTACCATGAACTATAACAAGGTTTCTCTGGCTCAGTTTTAAACACACCTACAATCATAGTTATTAATCCACCTACTAAAAATAAAAGAATAGGTAGAGCTAAAAAATAAAAACTTGCAGGAGGTAAAATGTCACTCCAAAGACGAGTTTGAATAGCTGTTTTTACAGTTTCTTGGAGCTGAGTCATTGTAAGATCAAGTGACATCATTTTACTCCTTCTCTAGTTGAACGGTTGGAAATTTATTTAAAGGAACTAATAATCCTTGATGAGAATTAGCCAATTCAGAAAGATAAGGAGAATTACTATTCACACTTCTTTCAATATTAAGCAGTGTTGGTTTTGTATGCTGTAAAACTGCTGAAGAAGCAAAACCTAAAACATAAATTAAAATAGTAAGTGTACTTAATTGAAGAACTTCAAATTTATTAAGACTTTTATATTTTTTATTCTCTGAGTTTTCTAAAGGTCCAAATAATATTTTATATGTAGCCCATAAAATATACACTGAACCAAATATTACTCCTAAGGTAGCTATCGAACCTAAAATTGGATTAGCTTGAAATGATCCAATTAAAATTAGCCATTCACCAATAAAACTTCCTGTACTTGGTAAAGCAACAGATCCCATTGCAACAGCAACAAAGAAAAAAGCAAACCAAGGCAAAATTTTAGCTAATCCGCCAAAATCATCTAAATTGAAGGAAGATGTTTTATCATGTAAATAATTAAATAATACAAATAAAGCACCTGCAGTAATAGCATGATTAACCATTTGATAAATAGCGCCTTGAATGCCAATTGTATTTAAAGAAAATATTCCAATTACAATAAATCCTAAATGGCTTAAGGAAGAAAACGCCATGATTCTTCGTACATTTTTTTGCTGCCAAGCAATTAATGCTCCATACAGAATAGCTATTACACCAAGAACCATTATATGGTTAGCAAAATAAACAGCTGCACTAGGGAAAAGACAAACACTAAAACGTATTAAACCATATGTGGCTAATTTTAATATGACTCCCGACATGATTGTATACGTCGCTGGTGCTTGCTCATAAGTATCTGATAACCAAGTATGAAAAGGAAAGATTGGAACTTTAATCCCAAACGCTAAAGTAACAGCGCCAAATAACCAAGCTTGCGTTGCAAAAGGTAAAGACGCAGCTGTTTTATATAAATCAAGGAGATTAGAAGAATAAACTCCACCATTTATTACAGAATGACTGTAATATAAATAGATAAAGGAAACTAGCATTAATAAGCTGCCTAAAACTCCATAAATAAATAACTTAATTGTCGCATAAATTCGATTTTTTCCTCCCCAAATACCAATCATAAAGTATACAGGGATTAAAGATAGCTCCCAAAAAACATAAAATAAAACAACATCAAGAGAAACAAAAACACCAATAATAGAAGATTCTAAAATCAAAAATAAAGCTAAAAAAGCTTTTACGTGTGTTTTAATTGTATGATAAATTGTCAGCATAGCTATGAGAGAAAAAGCTGTTGATAGTAAAACTAAAATTAAATTTAATCCATCAACGCCTACTATATATTTTATTCCAGTTTTTGCAGGTAACCAATTTAATACTTGCGCAAACTGAAATTGTGCTGAATAAGGAACAAAATGTTTAATTAAATGTAACGATAAAAGAAACTCAATTAATATCCCAAATAAAGCAACTTTTTTATGCAGACAATAATTTGCTGATGCAGGGATTAATAAAATGACACCTGCAACTAGTAAAGGAAAAATTATGAGCAGTGATAAAATCCACTGCGAAATGCCATCGATCATTGTGTCCTCTCACCTGCTCAAAGAAATAGAATTAACCCAAAAATAAACACGCTAATAAAAATAAACTTGAGATAATTCCTAGCCATTCCTGATTGGGAATCACTAGCAACACTTGTGCCTGTGTACAATGTTTCCGGAATACCGTTTACGACACCCTCAATAATTATTTTGTCAAAAAAGCTATATAAAACCTTTCCAACTCGAGCGAGAGGACGGATAAAAATAAATGCATAAAGCTCATCAACTCTCCATTTATCTCTAACTAAACGGTATACTGGCCCTAAAGCACTCGCGAATCTTTCACCGCCATTTGGTCCATTTTTATAAACCAAAATTGCAAATATCGCGGCAACAAAAACAATTAAAACAGAAGCTCCCATTAAACTAAATTCCATTGAATGAGATAAATGGAGTCCATGTAAACCATTGGCATTCAATGTAGCTTGTGCTTGTCCTAATACGGGTGATAAAAAATTAGTTATAAAATCTACTTTACCAGTAAATACTTCTGGAATTGCAATAACTCCACCTACAACTGATAAAATAGCTAATAGAATAAGAGGCAATGTAATAACTATATTTGTTTCATGGATATGTTCGGGATGTTCAGCACGACATTCTCCAAAAAATACAAGCCAAGTTAATCTAAGCATATAAAATGCAGTAAAACCTGCAGTAATCCAACCAACTAACCAAAATACGGGATTGCCAAAAGGTCCCGCCCAAGCAGCTGCGAGAATAGCATCTTTTGAAAAAAATCCCGAAAAGCCTGGAAAACCAATAATTGCTAAAGTAGCTAATAAAAAAGTTGTTGCTGTGATCGGCATTTTTTTAAATAAACCACCCATTTTTCTTATATCTTGTTCATGATGCATAGCGTGAATTACACTACCAGCACCCAAAAATAAACAAGCTTTAAAAAATGCATGTGTAACAACATGAGCCACTCCAAATTGAAAGGCACCAACTCCACAAGCAAGAACCATATAGCCGAGCTGACTACATGTTGAATAAGCAAGAACTTTTTTAATGTCTGTTTGCGCAAATCCAATAGTCGCTGAAAAAATTGCTGTTACAGCTCCAATAATTGCTATAGTCATCATTACAGTAGGACTTAAAACCAACAGATAACTAACACGACTCATTAAATAAATGCCTGAAGTCACCATTGTTGCCGCATGGATTAATGCTGAAACAGGAGTTGGTCCCGCCATTGCATCTGGCAACCATGTATAAAGAGGAATTTGTGCAGATTTACCAGCAACTCCAAGTAAGATGCATAATCCAATAATTGTAATTTCGAGAGAATTATCAGCTAAAAATGTTTGTGGAGATGCTGCAATAATTGCTGATAATTCAGCATAATTAATCGTCTTAAAAAGCATATAACAAAGAAATATTGCTATTAGAAATCCTGCATCACCAACTCTATTTGCAACGAATGCTTTAATTGCAGCCATTGAATTATCTTTATCTTCGTACCAATATCCAATAAGTAGATAAGAGCAAACTCCAACTCCTTCCCAACCTAGAAAGGTAACAAGCATATTGGAGCCAAGCACAAGAGAAAGCATTGAGAAAATAAATAAATTTAAATATACAAAAAAACGATAAGGTCTTTTTTCGTGGTGCATATATTCGCCTGAATATAAATGAATTAAAGCACCTACACCTGTAATGACAAGTAAAAATATTCCGGACAATCTATCGACTGTAAAACCAAAAGATACATTAAACTCTTTTCCATCAACTAATGGAACAGAGATCCAATTAAATAAATCGACTTGTACAATATTTCCAGGAATTATATAATTAAAAAATAGCATTAATGAAAAAATAAAAGGAACAACAACAGATGCTGTTGCAATAGTGCAAATGACTGCAATGCTCGTTTTTCTTAGCATAAATGCATTCAGCAAAGCACCAACTAATGGCAGTAAAACTATTAAAGTAAGTAATGTTTGTTGTTGCATAATTATCCTCTCAGCACTCTGAGATCATCAATCTCAACACTTGACTTAGCACGATATAAAGAAATGATAAGTGCAAGACCAATTCCTGCTTCACATGCAGCCACAGCCATCACAAAAAACATGATCACTTGCCCATCAATTGTATGAGTCATATTACTTGCACTAATAAATGCTAAATTAGCTGCATTTAACATAACCTCAATACTTAGCATCATAAAAATCAAATTTTTTCTAAACATGACCCCAAAAAGTCCAACTATGAAGAGAAGTATAGAAAAATATATTCCTAATTCAGGAAGACTTGGCATCATTCACCTTCGCTTTCTTTGCTATGACAATTGCGCCAACAATAGCTACTAATATTAAAAAACTTATTAATTCAAAAGCCCAGAGATAATCAGTAAACATTAAGGCAGATACATTTTTTACATTCTCATTCATAGATGCTGGGTAATAAGGAGGTCTAGCATTTGCAAGCGATACAGAGTTAAGACCGGAAACTAAATATCCCTGACCAACTTTTGTTCCTAGAAATAATGCAACTAAAAAACCAAGTACTGTTAAAACTAATTCACCTAAAGTAACTCTACCATAACGTAACTCTTCAGGAGGTAAATTCAAGAGCATAATAACAAAAACGAATACTACCATAATTGCGCCAGCATATACTATAATTTGTGAAACAGCTGAAAAATGCGCTCCAAGTAAACCATACATACCAGCAAGCAGCATCATGACAACAATGAGCAACATTGCGGCAGTGACTGGCCATTTTCTTGTAATCATTAAAGCAGATAAAAATACTGCGAGGATTCCCATTATTAAAAAAGATATTTGAGTCAACATTTGAGTCCCTTTTCTTAATTAATGAAATTTTACAATTGCTGTGACAATTGCAGTAATTATAAGATTTACAAGGGCGATAGGAAGTAAATATATCCATCCTAATCTCATTAATTGATCATATCTAAAGCGAGGAATAGTAAATCTAACTTGAACAAATAGCCACATTAATATAATTACTTTTGTCAATAAAACAACTATACCTAAAGGTAATAAGAGCCATCTTGTAACAACTTCACCGAGATGAGGCGTCATAGTGTCCAGTAAATATGCCTGTGATAACCAAGGAAGTTCATATCCACCAAAAAATAACGAAACAGTAAGTACACACATAACAAACATCATTGCGTACTCACCAAGAAAGAATAGCGACCAACGCATAGCTCCGTACTCAGTCAAAAATCCGGCTACAAGTTCTCCTTCACTTTCAGCTAAATCAAATGGCAGTCTGTTTGTTTCTGCACAAATAGCTACTATAAATATAATAAAAGCGACAGGTGCGTGAAAAACCCCCCAATTAGGAAGAAATCCCCAAAGTATTTCAGACTGTTTCGTTATCATAGTTTGAAGATCTAATGTTCCCCAAATAAAAATTAAAGGAATAATGCTAAGGCCCATAGCTACTTCATAACTAACCATTTGTGCAGAAGCGCGTAAACCACCTAACAGGGAATATTTATTATTTGAAGACCAACCAGCTAAAGTAACACCATAAACAGCTAATGAAGAAAAGGCAAATATCAAAAGAAATCCTGAGTTCAAGCTTACTGCTTGTAAATTTACAACTTCATTATTAACTAGAATATGACTTCCCCATGGAATTGCCACAGTAACAGCAAGTCCCATAGTAACAGGAATTACTGGAGCTAAAACATAAAAAGCTTTGTGTACATAAGGAGGAACAAAATCTTCTTTAAATAAAAGTTTAATTGCATCAGCAATTGGTTGCCCTAATCCTAATAATCTAAACTTAAAAAAACCGACTCTATTTGGTCCCAATCGACGTTGTATAATAGCGCACTGTCTGCGTTCTACCCAACTCATAATAGGAGCCACTTGTGCACCTACTGCTATACCAAGCAGCATAAGAAGAATGGTGCTGATAACTTGAGTCATACTAATATCAAACATTACCAAAACTCCTTAATCCCAACGTAACGCACCACGTCTGATGACATATATGTAGCCAATTGCTAAAGTTGCCAAAAATAATCCAACTTCAACAATTCCAAACCACCCTAAATAATCAAACGCAGTTGCCCACAGGTACATAAATATTGTTTCAATATCGAAAAGAATAAATAAAATTGCGGTTAAATAAAATTTGATTGAAAACCGGTTTTCAGCGGAACTTGTAACCGGCAAACCGCATTCATACACTTCAAGTTTGTGTGAATTAGGTTTTTTAGGGCCAAGAAAAAGTGATGCGCCGCTAACTCCAAGACCTAGTGCAAGCCCAAATACTAATATGAGCAATATTGGCAAATAAGGATTCAAACCAATAGAATAAACGGATTGCTCCATATGCAAGTTCCTCCTTAACGAGTTCAACTATCTCATAATCATCCATGCGACAAGAGAACCATCAAGTTAATCTTGAAGAATATTCTTCACGCAATAATGCCATACGATAAACGAGTGCTGCTGTTAATCTTGAAGTCATTTCATGAGTATCCCTTGCCGGGCAAAGTTCTGCAATGTCCATAACACGACATGTTTGGGATTTGGCAATAAATGTTAAAGATTGTGACAAATCTTTTACTTGAACTCCAAATGGTGTTGAAGCACTTGTTCCAGGAGCAATGGCTTGATCAAAAATATCTAAACACAATGAAATATGCACGCTGCCTTTAAATCGATCAAACCCAAAAGTTGTACAATCATCTAAATGATCGCGAATATGTTCTAAAGGAGTTTGCGCATGTCCTGCAAACAAATCTCTCCAAACATTTAATAAAGTCATATATTCAATTGTTGGAATCTTTTTTTCAAATACATAATCATACAATGATTGAGGATTTCTTTCTCTTTGAATTCCTATTTCTAGTAAAGCTTTGCCGTCATGAATATTGAATGGAAAGTCTTCAATAATTCTTCTAAAAGCAGTTCCACTGTTAATTTTTCCATTTTCTACAGGACGCAAATCAAAATGCGCATCTAAATTTATAATTGGTATTTTTTCTTTCTGTTTTCCTAATACATGGCCTTTGTAGCTTCCATAACTAAAATCATGACCACCGCCAATCACAAAAATCATTTTCGCATTTTTTTTAATAAAATAATTTACTACTTCAGAAAGTCTTTCATGAGTTTCTTCTATTGATTTAGAAAGTACTAAATTTCCAGCATCAAAAAATTTACTTGATATAAGATCACAATTTTTATTAATTACTTCACTACTTGTAAATGGTTTGTGCGTACTAGGATTAAATATCCTTAAATTCGTGTCATAAAGTCTATAGAAACTTTCTCGAAAACGATCCGGCCCCTCTTTAGCTCCTGGATTTCCATTATTTTCAATAACTCCTCTGTCATCAGGAACTCCAACTATAATATATTTATCATTAAAATCTAATTCTAATTTTTTTTGATTTTTTTCAAAATATTCAATATTTTTTATTGATGTACCAAGGGTTTCTTTTCGACTACTTCCATTAATTTTAGCTTTTTCTAAAAATTTTAATACAGTTTTTGTCATGTTAATTCCAAATTTTTTGAGAAATAAAAAATTAGCAACGTTTAATTTTGCTCAATGCTTAATTTTTTTCAAGCATATGAATTTCTATATTAAGATATTAAAATAGATTTTTTATCTGAACAAATTATTCCTTATATTTTATATAATTATGAAAAAATACCATTAATTTGCAAACGTTTTTATTTTATGACAATTTGCAAAAAGAATTTTAGTAATTCTTTTCTTACCGGTGTATTCACATAGCTTACCAATTAAAGGAGAAAAAATGAAAACAAACAATATATCCTCTAAAATGTGGGGCAAAGATATCTTTTGGGGGCTTGGTTATGAATTTGATCCACAATGGACTCTTACAAAAAGACAAAAAGAATTACAAAATAATTTAATAATTATTTGTAAAGAAATTATTAGACCACAAGCTATTGAATGTGATAAAAATTTAACCTTTCCAAAAGAAAGTTTTAATGCATTATCAAAGTTAGGTTTACTTGGACTAACTATACCTATCGAACTAGGTGGCTTAGGCGAAAATCATACTTGCGCAGCAATGATAGTAGAAACTATCGCTAGATATGGTTGTCCAAGTACGGCTATGTGTTATGTAATGCATATTGCTGCTTTAAGTGCTTTACTGCTTCATGCAAGTAATAATTCAACATTTAAAAATCTTTTATCAAGAATAAATAATGAAGTATTAATTGGGACTATTGCTTATTCAGATCCATCTACAGGAAGTCATGCATGGTTTCCTAAATCTTCAAATTCACAAGAAACAAAAAATGGATGGAAAGTTTTTAAAAAAGCATCTTGGGTAACTTCAGGAGGATTTGCAGATTGGTATTTAATACAGACAACTAGTCATGAATTTCAAGGAGATTACTCAAAACTTTCTTGTTACCTTTTATTTCAGAACGAAGTAACAACAAATCCTTCGATTTGGAAAGGATTAGGAATGAGAGGAAATCAATCTGGACCATTGGAAGTAGATGGAATAGAAATTCCAAAAGATAGAATTGTTGGTAAGCCAAATGAAGCTAGTAAGACAAATAATGAATCTCCTGATATTTTTTACTTACTCTGTTCTTCAGCATGTTGGAACGGAGTTGCAATGGGCTTAATAGACTTAGGAACAAAGCATACGACAAAGAAAAAACATGAAGACATTGGCATGAGAATTGCCGATTACCCAAGTATTCAAGATTATTTTGGAGAAATGATTGCAGAAACTAATAATTGCAGACTAAACTGTTTTTTTCTGGCTGATATTCTAGATAAAAAAACAGATAATTGTAATTGGAATCTCTATGATAATGACAATTTTTATCCAAGATCTGAGATGATGACTTGGTTTTGGCAATTAAAGTTAAATTGTACGACAAATGTTTCAAATAATTCGGATAAAGTTTTACATGCCTGTGGCGGAAGTGGGTATAAACCCGAGCTTGAAGTTGAAAGATATTTGAGAGACGCAAAAGCTGGTTGGATTATGGCTCCCACAAATGAAGTCTTAAAACAGCTAATTGGAAAACTTGCGTTATTAGGTCCTGAGTCCCTAGATGCATGGAATCAAAAAGTTAATGAAACTGTTTTAAATAACGAAATAAATAAAATGGGCAAAGATAAAATGCGTGAATTTGGAGAGTTTTTAATAAAAAAAGCTTTATCCTAATTTTTAAGAACTCTTATTTAATTAAACTATGAAAGAACTTGAAAAAATTCATTTCTTTAAATTTTATAAAAATAAGATATTTTTTTAACATAGAAAATAGATTTTCTATTTGCAGTGTTATAAAATTAAAATTTAGGGAAATGGAGATTATTTCTAATGCTTTAAGTTTACGAGTTAAGAAATAACGAAAATTCTTCTTTGTTTTAGGGTTCTTGTAAAAAATAGTCTTTTATTTAGCAAGCAAGATCTAAGTTTTTTAATAAAGATATATTCTTCTTTCAATGAAAAGGAAGATACATGCCAATTACAAATAGTTTACTTAAATCATATGAATCTAAAATAGTAGAAATTCAAAATATAGATGCACAATATCTCCTTTTTAAATGCGAAAGGCCAAAGAATTTTAATTTCAATTCTGGTCAGTATGCATCAATCGAAATAAATGATGACATAGGGACATGTGAGTTTCTATACTCAATTGCGAGTTCAAGTGAAGAAACAAATTTTTTAGAATTTTGTATTCAAGTTAATACTCAAAGTAGAGCATCTACTTTTTGGAGAAAATTAAAAATCGGTGAACTTCTAAGAATAAATAATTTAGGAGGAACTGAAATGATTACTGATTACTCACATCCTATAGTTATGATTGCAGGAGGCTCTGGGATTGCTCCATTTAGAGCAATTATTCATGATTTGTTTATTTATAAAAAAACATCTGGTTCTGAAAATATAACATTAATTTATGGTGTAAAAAAATCTTCTGCAATGCCATACCAAAAAGAATTTAAAGACATAGAAAAACAATTTAGTAATAATTTAAAATTAATTTTATCAAGTGAAGAGGTTCAAGATAATACTATATCAAAAGGTAATTTAATAACTGCAATAGAAACTAATATTACTAATTTAGATAAAAAATCTGAATTTTACATTTGCGGTTCTTTAAATATGATTCAAACAGTTAAAGATAAACTAATAGAACATAAGATTCCATCTAAACAGATTTTCCATGAATATTAAAGATTATATATAATAATAAGTTTTTTTGATAATTAGATATTAGCTTATTCTTAATTTTGAATACCAAACTTCTAACAAAAAGTATAAATTTCTATAAATTTCACAATGACTTTTAATGCTTTAAATTGAAATAAATTACTTAGCTCTATTTTTCTTTAAATTTGCCCAGTCTTCTTCTTTTAAGGATTTTAAGAAATTAAATTCCCCGGCACCTTGTAACCATTCACCGCCATCAATTGTTACAACCTCTCCATTTATATAACCAGAAAAATCAGAAACTAAATATGAAGCAAGATTTGCAAGTTCATGATGTTCCCCAGGACGGCCTAATGGATTTTTATTTTCCAAGGTTTTCCCAAGATTTTCATTTGGCACTAATCTATTCCAAGCGCCTTTTGTAGGAAATGGACCTGGGGCAATAGCATTCATACGAACACCTCTGTTACCCCACTCAACAGCAAGACTTCTTGTCATTGCTAATATTCCTGCTTTTGCCATTGCTGATGGGACTACGTACGCAGATCCGGTCCATGCATAAGTAGTAACTATATTTAAAACATTTGCCTTAATATTTTGGGTTAACCACTTTTTGCCGCAAGCTAAAGTCACATACATAGTACCATGTAAAACAATATCTAATACGACATCAAAAGCTCTATGCGAAAGATCTTCTGTTCTTGAAATAAAATTTCCCGCTGCATTATTAATTAGCACATCAATAGGAGCCTCACTCCAAATGTCTTCAATCATTTTATCTACTAAGTGAGGATCTTTTATGTCACAGATCTTAAAACTAGATTTACTTGGATATTTTTTATTAAACTCGTCACATGTTTCTTTTAATATCTCTTCCCTTCTGCCGCAAATAATTACTGTTGCTCCTAATGAAAGAAATTTTTCACACATACTTTTTCCTAGCCCCGTTCCTCCTCCGGTTACTAGTATTCTTTTATTTTCTAAGAGATTTTGTATGAACATAATGAAATCCTTTTTAAGTTTAAAAGGATTTTATATGATCATTATTCCATAATAAAAACAGGCATAACCAAGTATTTTTTGGTATCTTTAGAATACTGTATCGTTAGGTCATATTTGGAAAAAATTGTTCTTGCTCTTTGAATTATTTTTTCTAGGCATATTCTTAAGCTTTCTTTTCTATTAGTAGAGCATTCATTATATGAAAGATAAAAACTTTCTAACAATTCTTCTCGTTTCAATCCCAAAGGATATTCAGCTAACAAACGCATTAATCTAGCTGGTTCCCTAGATGCTTCTGTTGGTGCAACAAATTCAACATAAGATAAACATAATTTTGTCCAACGAACTGCAGCAGAATGGGAATAAGCTACTTCTTGTAAAGCTAATTCTAAAGAGTTCTGCATTTTAGAAAAATAATTACTTTTTCTTTTATATTTTTTTCTTCGAATAATTTTATTTTTTCTACTACATTTATTTAAACTATTTAAATCCAAATTTTCTTGTTGCAATAATTCTATTGACATCAATTATTTCTCCTTCATTGCTTCATAACGAATAATTTATAAGTGTTAATCACTTATATAATCTCCTTATATGCAAAAAGCATGCCAAAATTATAGACGTGTTTTTATCAATAATTTCATATTGTTAAAATTTTATTTTTTTATTTTGCAGCGAAAAATGGATGATTTTCATACGACTAATGACTGATTTTAGGAAAAAATATATATTTTATAAAATATTTTAGATAGTTATATTTACATTTTTTGTGATAAATTGGATGAAAATCAGTCAATAAAAAAGATTTTTTAAAATAAAAAAAAGCTAGCGATCTTCCATCGCTAGCTTTTTCAATCATACTTTTTAAGTATTAAGCTTGTTCAAATGACTTTAGTTCTTCACTTGAAACATAACGGCTTGAAATACGCGCTGCTTTACCACGAAGTTTACGGATGTAGTAAATTCTAGAACGACGAACTTTTCCGCGTACTTTAACGTCTACATGGTCAACTAAAGGAGAATGAACATAGAAATTACGCTCTACTCCAATTCCACCAGACATTTTTCTTACAAGAAATGTAGAGTTCGTAGTACCTTTACGATAACGAATTACTGTACCTTCAAAAGATTGTAAACGGTATTTAGGAGTACCATCTTTCTCAGTACCTTCTTGTATTTTTACCCAAACGCAAACTGTATCACCAGCTTTGAAGCTTGGAAGCGCCTTAGCACGCATATGCATGCTTTCAAATGACTTTAAAATAGGATGTTTCATTTTACTCACCTATACTTGAGAATTGCCTAAGATCGGATTCTCTCTAATTAAAAATAAAGTGGTCGGAGCGACAGGACTTGAACCTGCGACCTCTTGCACCCCAAGCAAGTGCGCTAGCCAGGCTGCGCTACGCTCCGAGTTTCAAGCGATCTATTACTTTCCAAGTGCTGCCATTGATTTCTTAACAAGAGAAGCAAAAACAGCTTCATCATGAATAGCAATTTCAGACAATTGTTTACGGTCTAAAGTTATATTTGCTTTCTTTAAACCATTCATAAATTTGCTGTATGGCATTCCATGAGCTCTGGATGCAGCGTTAATACGTTGAATCCAAAGAGTACGAAAATCACGTTTTCTGACTTTACGGTCACGATAAGCATAACAAAGAGCTCTACGAACAATTTGTATTGCTGTACGATACAGTCTACTACGAGCTCCGCGGTAACCTTTAGCAAGCTTTAAAACTCTTTTATGACGACGGCGAAGTTTAAAACCACGTTTTACACGAGCCATTGTATTTCCTCCAAAATGAATGCTGGCGGTTGTTCTTAAAAACAAAACTTATTTGCCAAGCACCTGTTTAAAACAATCATACATTCTACTAACAACAGAAGTTAGTTTTATAAGTAGTTAAGGCTGTTAACACTTAAAGGACGAACGATCAACCCTAATTAGAGTCCGTTTGGAATACAACGGGCAACTAATCTTGAACTTTCAGCACGCATAATTTTCGCTTTTTTCAAGCGATTTTTACGGCTACGGTTCTTTGATTTTGCCAAGTGTTGCTTACCACTGTGCGGAACTTTAACAAGACCAGTTGCAGTTAACTTATAACGTTTAGCTGCAGACTTTTTATTTTTGATAGCCTTATTAACTTTCCCTTTGGATTTAGCAACTTTGGCTTTAATTTTAGCTTTTGACTTTGCCATACAATAAACCCTTTAACTGAGAAAAGACAAAAAACAGAAGGTTCTTATAACACTGCTTTAAATAAAATCAACTATTATCTAAAAAGATTTATGAACTTATGTAGATGATAAATATAAAAAAAATCCCCATAGATATATCTAAGGGGATTTAAATTAGTGGTGGGTCCGCCCGGATTCGAACCGGGGACCACTTGCTTAAAAGGCAAATGCTCTACCGACTGAGCTACGAACCCACTAAGGTAAAATTAAAAGGCTGCGCAGAGCTACTCTTCCACACCTAAGGGTGCAGTACCATTGCCGCAGGCGGGCTTGACTTCGGAGTTCGGAATGGGATCCGGTATTTCCCCGCCGCAATCAGCACAGCCAAAACGAGGCTAAAAAAGCTTAGAGAGGGCTTTTACCTAAGAGACTAGTAAGAGTCAAGAGGTAGAAGCGAGAAAGTTAGGAGAAAAGAGAGAGAGAAAGAAAGAGAAGAAGGAAAGGTAGAAAAGAGATGTAATAAAGGAATGTTAATGATGCCTAAAAGAAGCCGTCAGGGCGATTAGTAATGGTCAGCTGAATGCCTTACAGCACTTACACATCCATCCTATCGAACTTGTAGTCTTCAAGAGCCCTGTGAGGTTTCCCTCGGAGAAGTTCATCTTAGGCATAGTTTCCCGCTTAGATGCTTTCAGCGGTTACCCAAACCGAACATAGCTATCCAGCTGTGCCACTGGCGTGACAACTGGTTCACCAGAGGTTCGTCCAACCCGGTCCTCTCGTACTAAGGTCAGGATCCTTCAACTTCTCTCGCGC
>NZ_CP123622.1:2070000-2140000 GCF_029873255.1 Pigmentibacter sp. JX0631
GAGTTGATAAGAGCTTATGAATCTCCATTTCCAATATACATTCCACCTCACAGAAGAGGTAAAAACCATTAATTTTTAAGATTATTTCAATAATAAATTATTTGCATTAATAGATTTAATTATTGTAATTAATTTTTGGATAATATTTTGCATTATTATTTTATTAATTATCATAAAAAAATTCTAAATCATCTTCAATCAATATGACTGACTTATCTGTTAATTTGTGATGAAATATCTTTTTTTCTTTGTAAAAATTAATAATTTTATTTATTCCGAAAGCTTCAGAATGTTCAGATTTAAAATGCGGAACAATACAAAAAGAAGTAAGATTTAATCCATCCCAAATTATTTCATTTGAATACCCATTTGGAATTATATTAGGATCATCTGCAAATTCTAGACCTTTTAATGAAGGTGTAACTACGCAAGCGCCAGCACTAAAGCCACCATATATAATATTTTTATTCGTAAGAAGATCAGGTAGAATTTGATCTAATCCACTTTCATAAAAGGCTCTTCTTAGAATAAAGGTATTCCCTCCTGTTACCCAAATTAAGCCGAAATTTAATAGCTTTAATTTTAGAGATTCAGGATTTTTTTTAAAAAAGTTTCTTAAATCAAGTTCAGAGCAATTTAATCCTAAATTACTTAGAATTAATTTACATTCATTATAATATTTAGTTCTTTTATCACCAAGGTGATCATTAGCATTAAGGATAATAGCAACATTTTTATTTACAGTTAGCATTTTTGAAAGTTTATGAACGGAATTACCAAAATGCATTGAAGATAAAAAAAGATTCATATAAAAATCACCTATTTTTTAATTTTTTGAAGATACTAGTTTAGAATTTTTATTTAATGGAATAGAAATTTTACTAATTAACCCGCATTTTCTGTTTTATTAATAGGAAAAAACAAGTTATGTATTTTTCTATTCTCAGAAATATTGCTCTACTATACTTTTTAAGTCAATTTCTTAGCTTCCTTTGAAATGCGAATAATGCATAAATAAGTTGACTAGAAATATAAGTAATAATAAGCCTGTACCTAGTCTGGCTGAACTGTTAGTTTATCTCTCAATTAAAGTGTCTAACTTTTCTCGGTCCAATTGTTAAAATTCCCCTAAATAAAAGCATTTTACTATGATAAATATTGATAAGTATTTGAAATTAATGAACTTAACCAAGTTGACTGCAATTCAGGAAAAGTGCATAGAACCTATTTACAATGCAGAATCTGTTTTTGCCCTAGCTCCGACTGGTTCTGGTAAAACTATGGCGTTTCTCTTGCCGCTATTATTAAAATTAGATACTTCGATACGCTCACCACAAGTTATCATTCTAGTTCCTACTAGAGAATTAGGTATGCAAATTGCCAATGTAGCTCAAAATATAGCTAATTGTTTGTTTGAAGCCGAGCAAAAAAATATCTTGATCCGTTCTGTTTTTGGGGGAACCGCAATTTCAGCTCAAATATTAGAAATGCAAAAAAATCCACATGTTATTATTGCCACTCCAGGAAGAATGATAGATTTATTGCAACGTGAATCTATAGAAACTAACCAGCTTAAAACCTTAATCTTAGATGAAGCTGATATAATGGTTGGTATGGGTTTTGCAGATCAAATTGAAGAAATAGTAAATTACGTACCAAGTCATCTGCAAATTGGTTTTTTCTCAGCTACACAAAATGAGAAAATAACTGAGCTAGAAAAACTATTTTTAAGGAATGTGAAATTTGTTAAAATTGATTTAAGAGAAAAAATAGTTAGCAGTGATAAAAATTCAATTAAACACGAATATTTAGTTACAAAAAAAGATGAAAAAAAAGATAAACTAATTCAAATTTTGTCTGCAGAACATTTTAATAAAGGTATTATCTTTTGCCACACTCGAGAAACCGTGCAAAATTTAGTAACTGAAATGAAGCAACATGGTTTAAATATTGATGGTTTGACTGGTGAGTTGGGGCAAGTTCATAGAAACAGTATCATGCGCAATTTCAAAACTGGAAATTTAAAATTTCTGGTCGCAACAAATATTGCTGCCAGAGGCATTGATGTTTCTTTGCTGCCAATAGTAATTCATTTTGATATCCCATACCAAAATGACGAGTATGTCCATCGATCTGGTAGAACAGGAAGAGCTGGGCATTCGGGTTTATCTCTCGCTCTCTGCGAAGAAAAAAATGTAAATTACTATTTAAATATGATGAAAGAATTGCAATTAGATTGCTCAGAATTTAAAAAAGATAGCGTATTTAAAAAAATTCAAAAAGAAGAAATTAAGCAAGCAGAAAAAGTTAAAAATGATATTAAATTTATTAAAGTATTTATAAATAAAGGTAAAAGAGAAAAAATTAGACCTGTAGATATCGTTGGTTCATTTATTAAAGAACTTAATTTAGAAAAAGAAGATATAGGTAATATATTTATTTTTGATCATTTTACTCATGTTGAAATAAATTCTAAAAAATATTTAGAAAAAAGAGGGATAAAAGTTAAAATAAAAAATATGTTAGCAAGTGTTACTATTGCTCGATAAGTTATCTAAATATTTCTCTATTTTCTTATATTTCTTGCTCGATAAATTATTTAAATATTTTTTCTATTTCTTTATATTCTTTTGTAACAATAAAATTATCTTCTAAAATAACTTTACGCAAAAACTCAGGATTGTCTTTATCGTTCAAAATAGAATGATAACTTGGTAAGTAATGAGGGTCCTTTAATTCGTTATCTGCTGAACAGATAATATTTTTATTTAATAAATATTGAAGACAATGCTCTAGTTCAATGGCTTCAACTCCTGTAGAAGAAAGTAAAAATGATTCTGCAATAGGAGTGTTTTGGTGGCGGTAATAATTTCGAATAGTTCGATAAATTAATATACAATCAAGGATAGATTTTATTGGAGAGAATTTTATTCTAAGTAATTCCTTAAAAAATATAATTTTTTGTGTAGCAATAGTAAAAGATGCGCCAATTAATATAATAATCCATATTAATCTAATCCAAACAAAGAACAATACAGCAATTATGGCAACAGAACCATAAATATGACTTGAATCTGTAATTAAAGCCCTTTTTGCAAAATATAAATTAACAATTTGAAGTATTTCAAAAAGAATATTAGATATGAAACCACCAACAAAAGCAGATCTTAAATTAACTTTTTTGCTTGGAATTATGTAAAAAATAAAAGCAAAAAATATCCATTGAAATGATAAACCAATGCATACCCTTAGAAAATGTAATATGTAACTATTTAAAAAATTGTTTTCTTGAATATTTATAAGTTTTAGAAAAGTATCCGATTTAAGAGAAGCAAGAGTAAAAAAGAAAGGAGTTATTGTTAATATTAACCAACACTTAACTATTCTATTAAATAATTTAGATTTATTTTTAAATTCCATAATTTCATCTATATTATCTTCAATCTTTAAAACAAGTAATATTACAGTTATTAAAAAAGTAATAAATGAAATTACTCCTAGTTCTTTTAGCTTCAAATTATTTACTATTAAATTTAAATATTCAATTATTTCATTACCCGCACGATTACCAAAATGTTTTGTAATTGTTGGAGCGATAAATTCATTTATGATTGTATTAAAACCTTGAAAAGCATGGATGAAGGAAAAAAGAATTGCAATTAAAGGAACAATTGACAATATTGATACATAAGTAAGCTGAGCGGATTTTTCAGAAAATTTTGAATTTTTAAGAATAAAATAAGATTCACGTAAAATAATTTCGAATTTTTTCAGCCAAAGTTTTTTATTAATCGAAAATACTATTTCTCTCTGTTTTGGCCTTGTATTAAATTTTTTTATTTTTGAATTTAATTTGCTGAACCAATATTTAAACAATTTATTACCCGCATTTAGATTAATAAAACTTCTAGCGAATTATATTATCTCCAATGAAGAAAATGTTGTAAAGTCATTTAGAACATTTTTACCTACTATAAGAACAGTTAGAACAGAAGTAGCTATTGAAGGATCATTAGTAAAAACTATTCCTTCACGAATTAAAGGTTTTGCTTCTTCCGTTAATTTAATTGGATACCTTTTTTCAATTTCGGTAACAAATTCTGCAAGCGACTTGAATTGAGATTTTTTTAATATATCTGTAACCCGTAAGTGAACCCAAACAGCAAATGCTCCGGTTTGAATACGTTTGGAAATTTCAAGAGCAACTCTACCCATAGTATATCTTGGATTAATTTCTGATAAAAATTTTAATTTAAAACCGTATTCAGAATTGATATCTTCATAAAGAAAAGCATCAATACCAAAAGGACCATAGAAATTATGTTTTACAAGTTTTTCACCCACTTTTTCAGATACAAATTTTAGTACATCTTCAATATTAGAAAAATCGGCATATTTTTTATATAAAAATTTTGTAACATTTTTAGGAAGATCATCAGTTTTTTTACCTACAATTGTTCCTTTATACTGACCTCTTAAATCAGTAATGAATCTTGTAGAGCCTAATGCAATATAGTTGCCATCTTCATTAATTTTTGCCTGGTATGATAAATCTACAACTTTATGATACCAAGGTTCTATGACAATCGAATTTTGTGTTTCTAGTATATTTAGTAGCCAGTTCTCTTCAGCAATTGTTAATTTAGTTTTTTCTACCCGCAGCATATTTTGCCCAGCACATCCAAGGGGGGCTTTCATAACTACCTTAGAAAAGTTACAAGATTGCAGAAAATAATTGATAGCTTCTAGGCATTCGTTTTTTGAGTTGCAAATTCTTGGATTTAAATTAGACTCAGGTAAAATTTCTTGAATAGATATTAATTCTTTATAAATATAAGGATATAAATTAGCAGAAAAACTTTTGGAATATAATAACATAACATTCTTTTGAAATTCTGCATTTGAAAAAATATTTTCATGAAAAAAATTCTTTTTAATTAATTTACTTTGCCATTTCGAGAAAAAAGAAATACTTTCAGGACTCCAACCCCATGGATTAAAATTACTAATATATTGATGATTAATATTTTCTTTTGGGAGTGATGATAATTCTTGGAATTCAGGAATAGGAAATCCGCATTTTTGGATATTTTGTAAAAAATGAATTGATGGTTTATTTTTAAGCAGAACAATGTCATCATTAGCGGCTAAAAATTGGAGAAGTGAAGCGCAATCATTTTCTAAAGCTGTTACAGATTTATTTGCTGTGAAACCTATTTTTTTTCTTGCTATTTCTTGTTCGCTAGCTGGATTAAAGAAAAATACATTTGGTGGCCGACCTTTTGATGAATTAAAAATAGATAACTCTTTAATGAATAAACTTGACAAGCCAGCTTTTTCTCTTCCATAAATATCAAAAATAAGACCCTTTGCTCTTGCTGGGGTCAAAGGAAATTCAAGATTTTTTTGATATTCTAACCAATCTGATTCTTTATTTTCTCTCCAACGATTAAACCAAGTGACTCCATGTTTTACATGTCCAATTTCTTCTTCATAAACTGTATTTAATATTTCAGCTGTTTTTATGTCGCTCACTTTTTCCATTAGATTTTTATAAAACAAGGCATAATCTAAATTTGCTTGTTCAAATGTCATGCTCATTTTTACAACAAAATCCATTGGAGAAGTCATGTTAGATAAACAATTCCAAAAAAAATTGTTCACAGGAATTTCACCAAATGTAACATTAAGTTCATTCATGCGTTGGATGTAAAGTTTCATATGTTTTTGTTCTTCTAGAATTGTGTTTGCAATTCCAAGACGAAAATTTTTTGGAGCATTAGGGAATTTTAATAGAACCAATGCCATAATTTCCATTGCAAGCAATTCATGATTTGCAAAAAAATGAAGAACGTATCCTCTTTGTTTTGCATCATTTAATTGTTGCTGATTTGGAAAAGGTATTTTTTTATTTATAGGATAGTCTTTAAAATTTAAATCTAATGATCTTCCAGGAGATTTAGGGGTAAGAATTGCACTGTATTCAATTGTATCAGTGAGAAAATTTGGTTCCAAAAGTTTGTCGCACCAAATATCCTTCCCAAATAAAATAATCTCAGCAAATTCCTTTAATTCCATAAAATCAATCCTCTTTAACAGGCAGATATTGCTTATTCTGGAAAAGATTGCCGATTGTTTACACGACATTAAGAACAAACCTGCTTCGTATTTTTATGGCAAACTAGTCTCAAGAAGGCAATAAAAAGTTTAATTTATCAATTAAAAATTGCAGGGTAGGCTAATGGCTGAAAAAGATGAGAAAAAAGCTGAAGCAAAGAAAGAAGAAAAGCCAAAAGATCCTAATGAAAAGGAAGAGAAAAAAAGTCGATTGGCTCTATTTGCTGGAATTGGTGGTGTTTTGCTTGTGGCTCTTGGAGTAGGCGGCTTTTTTGTATTTAAGACAATTTCAGGAAAGAAAAACACTGAATTAGCTGCTCAAGGTACTAGTCATGATGATCATGACAAGAAAGACTCAAAAGACGCTAAAGATGACCATGGGAAAAAGGACGAAAAGAAGGACGAAAAGAAGGACGAAAAGAAGGACGAAAAGAAGGACGAAAAGAAGGATGATCATGGAAAAAAGGATGAAAAGAAAGATGATCATGGAAAGAAAGACGAAAAGAAAGATGATAAAAAAGATGATCCAAATAAAAAAGATGATGGAAAAAAAGAAGAACCAAAAGGAACAGCTAATTTCGGCGACACTTTTATGGTTCAGAGATTGGATTTAAACTTAGGAAACTCCATTGAAAATAGATTCATTAGAATTGCAATTGCAGTTGAATATCGAGGCGGTGAAAATCAAGGATTCGAATTAAAAAAACGCGAAGCTCAAATTAAAGATATTGTTATTACAGCAGTAACAAGTAAAACCAGGTTAGTTCTTATCTCCGAAAATGGTAAAGAAAATCTTAGAAGAGAAATTCTAAATAGAATAAATGAAGTAACAGATAGGCCAGTTCAAAACGTATATTTCACCGAATTCTTTGTGGAGTAATGCATGGATCAGGTATTAAGTCAGAATGAAGTCGACGCCTTATTAAATGCAGTTTCTGATGGAAGAAATGATAGCGATAGCGGACCAAAAGATGCTTCTGGTATAGTTCATTACGATTTAGCAAATCAAGATAGAATTATTCGTGGGCGAATGCCAACGTTGGATATTATTCATGATCGTTTTATAAGACTATTTCGTATTTCATTATCCGCAGCATTAAGAAAAGTAGCAAATATTGGTGTGAATAGTTCTGGACCAATTAAATTTGGCGAGTTTATGAATTCACTCCCTCTTCCTAGTTGTCTAAATATTTTAAGAATAGAACCTTTGCGTGGTTCTGCTGTAATGGTTATTGAAAGTAAGTTACTTTATGCATTAGTCGATAGTTTATTTGGTGGATCAGACGTTCCTTACACAAAAATAGAAGGTAAAGACTTTACTCAAATAGAAATTAAAGTTGCCCGTCGTGTTGTTATGTCTGCTGTAGATGATCTTGAAAAAGCATGGGCTCCTGTTTTCCCATTAAAAATAACTTATTCACGTACTGAAATTAATCCACAATTTGTAGCGATAGTTCCTCCAAGTGACGTAGTTATTTCTACCGCTTTTGACGTGGAGCTAGAAAAAATGAGTGGCTCAATAAAGCTTGTGTTTCCTTATTCAACTCTTGAACCAATTAAATCAAAACTAAGTGTTGGATTTCAAAATGAGCAATTAGAAGTAGATCATATTTGGATTAATAGAATTAAAACTCAACTTATGGGCACAAGTGTAAATATGATTTGTAATCTAGGAAATTGCTGGATCAATCTGCGAGATTTGATGGAATTAGGTAGAGGCGATGTTCTTATTTTAGATAGAGATGCTGATAAACCATTAGATATTATGATTGAAGGAATTCATAAATTTCGTGGTGTTCCAGGAATAATAAGAGGTAATAAGGCAATTAAAATAACAGAAATAATTGGAGATTATTAATGGCTGATTTAAATGAAGGATTTCGACCTGAAGATTTTGGTTTAGACGCTGGCGAAGAAGGAGATGCTGGAGCTGCTGCTGATGCGGCTGGAAGTGAAGCTTCGCCACCTGCTACAGCTGGTGGAGGATCTAATCCTCCAATGGCAAAAGATGACGATTCAATGAGAAATATTGATCTTTCTCGCATGAAAATGGTTTTAGATGTTCCACTTAAAGTAACAGTTGAGCTCGGTCGAACAAAACTTCTTGTAAATGACTTACTGCAATTAGGGCAAGGTTCGGTTATTGAATTAGATAAAATGGCAGGAGAGCCAATGGAAATTTATGTCAATGACAAGCTTGTTGCAATGGGAGAAGTTGTCGTTGTTAATGAGAAATTTGGGGTACGTTTAACCGATGTCATGAGTGGTGTTGGAATGGATGAGGCTCATTCCGGTGAAAGTGTTTAAATTTTGAAAGAGGTATAAATTATGTCAATTAAAAATTATGGATTAATAATAGCTCTGCTTCTTTCAATAAATAGTAAAGCCTCATCAGAGGAAAATTTAGAAAATTCTGTCCCACCAATACAATACCCAGAAAAAAAACGTGATGAAATGCAGGTACGAAAAGAAATTAAAAATTCATTTATTAAAAGTGAAGATTTAAATTCGAATTATCCACAACTAAATTCATTAAATCAAATTCCTAGCAATGAAGGTAAAAAAAACTCTTTGCTTGAAAATAATGAAAGCATAAAAAAAGGTAGTGAACCTATAACAGATTTAAAAGGGCAAAAAACATTTGATGAATTAATTGGTCAAAATATATCAAAAAAGAAAAATGAAGCTTCTAAAAAAAATATGAATGTTACTCTAAAAGAATCAGAGCAACCTAGTAGGCAATCAGAACTTTGGAAAGTTTTTTTAATTTCAACAATTTTTATTTCAGTTTTAGCATTAATAGGCTATTTATTGACAAAAATTAGAAAAAAAGGATTCTTATTCTCAAATAATAAGAATGAAAAAGTAATGGATATTGTTTCTACTCTTTCCATCTCACCAAAAAGACAAGTTATGATTTTAAAGATTAGAGATCAAGAAATTGTAGTTTCCAATACTGAAGCTGGAATTCAATTTTTAACAGATATTAGTGCAGCAAATTCAGGAAGAAATATTCAAGAAAGAAAACAATACCAAATTAGTGATAAGTTTTTATTACCTAAAAATAATGAAAAATCATTAACAGAGAAAACAGAAATTCAACAAGTTCAAGTTGAAAAAATTAATGATAAAAAATCTGATATTTTATTGAGAGCTCTAAAAAGTATTAACTCAAATTCAGTTGGAACAAAAAAGCAACCAGTAAGTGATGCTAATAAAACAGAATCTTTTCCCAAATATTTAGCAAATCAATTTGAAAATGAAGGGAAAAAAGAAGTTAAGAAAAAAGATGAAGAAGTTGATAGTGTAGAAAACGTAACAAATTTAATTCGAGAAAAATTACGTTCTATGAAACCTTTAAATTAAAATTTGCAATTAGGGAGTGATATGAGAATTTTCTTAATTTTATATTTAATACTCATATCAATTTTGTATTCAAATGTATTGATGGCGCAAAACGCTAAAAATGGTTCTTCGCAAGGAAATGCAAATCCTATTGAGAAAAATTGGCAAAATGAAAATAAAAATGTGCAAAATAAATTAGACCTGAATAAAAATCCTATGCCTGTATTTTCAATAAATATTGCAAATGGTGAAAACCAAGATGATTATGTGCCTGCATTAAAAGTTTTAGCTGTTTTAACCTTATTAACATTTGGACCTGCTATCCTTCTTTTAATGAGCGCATTTACTAGAATATTAATAGTATTATCTTTTTTAAGGCAGGCATTAGGAACTCCGACTATGCCTCCAAATCAAATATTAATAGCCTTGTCCCTTTTTTTAACGTATTTTGTAATGTCACCTGCAATTTCTAAAATTTATGATCACGCTATTGTTCCTTATTTGCAAAAAGATATTACAACTCAACAAGCCTTAGAAGTTGGGCAAAAGCCTTTGCATGAATTTATGATGGCACAAGTAAAAACAGATGATTTAAAATTATTTTATCAAATGAGTAAAATGGAAAAACCTGTTACAAAAGAAGATGTACCTATGCGAATTTTAGTACCATCTTTTGTGATAAGTGAACTAAAAACAGCTTTTCAAATAGGATTTTTAGTTTACTTACCATTTATTGTTATTGATATGATTGTTAGTAGTGTCTTAATGGCTATGGGTATGATGATGTTACCTCCGACAGTAGTTAGTCTTCCTTTAAAATTAATTTTATTTGTTGTTGTTGATGGTTGGGGTTTACTTGCAGGATCGTTAATAAAAAGTTTTAATTAGGAAAAGTTATGAATAATCAACAAGTAATAGATGTTATCTTATCAGTTTTATATATCACTGTTGAAATATCATTACCTTTATTAGGTGTAGCAATGATTATTGGTCTTTTAATAAGTATATTTCAAGCTGCAACACAAATAAATGAATCAACTTTAAGTTTTTTACCAAAAATTGCAGCAATGATTGTTGTTCTAGTTATTTTATCGCCTTGGATGTTGAGAAAATTAAATGATTATACTCATAGAATTTATGATAAAATTCCTGAGTATGCAAGACAAAAATAAAGAGATATTATGGATATTTTATCAGTCATTGAATTAAATCCACAAACATGGCCATTCCCAGTAATGGTATTTCTTCGTGTAGTAACAATTTTTTTCTTTTTACCAATTTTTGGCGATCAAGTTGTTCCTGTAAGACTTAGAATAGTTCTTGGTTTGGCTTTTACTTTTTTTGTCTATCCTGTTGTTTCTGAAAAAATATTTCAAAAAGAAAATCTTTTACAGTGGAGTAGTTTTACTTTAGCAATTGCTACTATTCGAGAAGTCTTATTTGGTTTTGCAGTGGGTTTTGCGGCTAAATTAGTTTTATCTGCAGTTTCTATTGCATCGCATACAATTGGAATAAATATGGGCTTTCAAGTTGCTTCAATGTTTAGTCCAGGAATCAATGATCATGAATCAGCATTTTCAGTTTTTAAAAATTGGTTTGCCATACTTCTTATTTTAACTTTAAATATTCATCATGTTTTCATTGAAGGATTATTTAAATCCTTCATTTATATTCCAATTGGACCAACAGCAGAGGTGACTAGTTTAGCAAAAGTTGGATTAAATATTGCGCAAGAAGCATTTGTATTAGGATTAAGGTTAGCAGCTCCAATAATGACTGTGCAAATTCTTATAAATATTTCGCTTGGATTACTTAATCGTACGTTACCTTCACTAAATGTTTTTATAATAAGTTTTCCTATTAGCTTTATCATTGCATTAGTAATCTTATATTTATCATTAACATCTTACCTAAGTATCTTAGGAAATTATGGAATGCAGAAAGAAGTAATGTGGTTTGAATCCATGCGGCGTGTTTTTCTTCCAACTACTCATCCTTAAGGAAAAAAATTATGGAAAGTAGAGAGGAAAAAGGTTTTCAAGATAAAACAGAAGAAGCGACGGAAGAAAAGAAAAATCAATTTCGGGAAGAAGGAAATGTTGCAAGTCCAAAAGAGGTAGTTTCCTTTGTAACATTAATTTTATTTACATCGTATTTCTATTTCTACGCAAATGATATCATGAAAAGTTTTCGGTTGGTTTTTAATCGTTCTTGGCTAGGATTTCCGGCATATTTTGTTGATTATTCAAGTTTAATTAAGGTTTTATATTATGCGACTTCTCCAATACTACCGCATTTTTTCTTAATTATTTTTTTGTGTACAATTTTTCCATTGCTATTTGGACTTTTATTGACAAGATTTAATTGGTCATGGAAGAAAATTAATTTTGATATAAATAGAATTAACCCACTTTCTGGATTTGCTAGAATGTTTAGCGCCGCATTTTTAATAGAATTTTTTAAAATTCTATTAAAATGTGCTGCTTTATCAATATTAATTTATTTGGTTTTGAAAAGTGAAATAGGCCAATCAAGTGAAGATTATTTTTTTAGTAACATTGATTATTTAAAAGAACTGGGAAAATCAATTTTTCATTTGCTTTTATTAATGTGCATAGCTGGGATTGTTATAGGTATTTCTGATTTTTCATACAATCTTTGGAAACTTAATAATGATATGAAAATGACTAAACAAGAAGTTAAAGAAGAAGTTAAAAAACATGAAGGAGATCCTCTCTTAAGATCACAAAGAAAGAGAATGGCAAGAGATCTCGTAATGCGAAAAAGTTTGAAAGATGTGCCAAAGTCAACTTTTGTAGTAACAAATCCAGAACACTTTTCAGTTGCTGTAAGATATGTAAAAGGAATGAATGCTCCTATTGTCGTTGCGAAAGGGCAAGATTTAATAGCATTTAAAATTAGAGAAATTGCTAAACAACACGATATTATGATTGTTGAAAATAAGCCACTAGCACGAACTTTATATAAAACCGTAAAAGTTGGGCAAGAAATACCACAATCCCTTTATCAATCAATTATTGAAGTTATTAAGTATATTTATCAAATGCGAGGCAAGAAATATTTTGATCGCTTTTAAAGGATGATTTATGGCTAAAGCAAATTCAAATATTTCTGATATGGGAAATATTAAATCAAGCAATTTTTTGGCAAGAAGTCCAGATTTAATAATGGCAACAATCATTGTTGGAACAATTTTAATGATGATTTTTCCATTGCCTGCTTTTTTTATTGATTTTCTTTTGGCAATAAGTATTTCGTCAGCTTTAATTATTTTGATGGTAAGCATTTATATTACTAAACCTTTAGAGTTTGGTGTTTTCCCAACTTTGCTATTAATTACAACTTTATTCAGGCTATCTCTGAATGTTGCTACTACAAGAAATATTTTACTACACGGTGCAGAAGGTGATGTCGCAAATTTAGTTGTTGCATTTGGAAGAGTTGTTGTTGGCGGTAATTTTGCAGTTGGCTTTGTTATATTTATTATATTGATGGTAATTAATTTTATTGTAATTACGAAAGGTGCAGGAAGAGTTGCTGAAGTAGCTGCTCGATTTACTTTGGACGCAATGCCTGGTAAACAAATGGCAATTGATGCTGAATTAAATGCAGGGCATATTAATGCTGAGGAAGCTAAAAAAAGAAGAAAAGCTGTTGAGAATGAAGCAGATTTTTATGGCGCTATGGATGGTGCAAGTAAATTTGTGCGCGGTGATGCAATAGCGGGAATTATAATAACACTTGTGAATATTGTCGTAGGTTTTGGAATTGGTGTTTTAATGCATTCATTAACTCCAACTGACGCAGCAGCTAAATTTACTTTATTTGCAGTAGGTGATGGGCTAATTAGTGCAATTCCGGCTTTAATGATTTCAACCGCGGCGGGTATTATAGTAACAAGAGCTACAAGTGAAGGAAATTTAGGATCTGAAGTATTAAAACAAGTCCGAATTCACCCCAAAGCATTTTACATTGCAGCTGGATTAATCTTTTTCTTAGCAATAATTCCAGGTTTTCCAAAAATACCGTTTTTTGTTCTTTCTGGATTGCTAATTTTTCTTGGAAGAATGTCTGCACAATGGATAAAAGAAAAAAAACTTTCTGAAGAAAATATAAAAGAAACAGATGAAAGAAAAAAAGATGAAAAAGAAAGTAGTAGTTTAGATAATTTAATGCGTGTTGATATGTTAGCAGTAGAAGTTGGGCATGGTCTTGTTCCTTTAATAGATCCCGCGCAAGATGGAGAAATTGTAGATAGAATTCAGGGAATAAGAAAACAATTTGCACAAGAAATGGGAATAATTATTCCACAAGTGCAATTGCGTGACAATTTGCAATTAGAACCTGGTGGCTATCAAATACTCTTAAAAAGTAATAAAGTAGCAGCTGGTAACTTAATGGTTGACTACTTTTTAGCTATGGATCCTGGCGGTGTTGAATTGCCGATAGGAGGTGAAGTAACAAAGGATCCTGTTTATGGTCTTCCTGCAATTTGGGTACATAAACGTGATAAAGAAGAAGCTGTTTTTAGGGGTTATACTGTAGTAAATTGTTCAACAGTTGTAGCAACAAATATAACAAAAGTATTAAAAGAACATGCCGCTGAATTAATTACTAGGCAAGATATACAGTATCTTATAGATAAATTAAAAGAAACAAATCCAAAAGTTGTTGAAGAAGTTATGCAATCAGATCGACTTACGTTAGGTGAAGTTGTTAAAGTCATGCAAAACTTGCTACGTGAAGATGTGTCGGTACGAGACATTCTTACCCTATTTGAGTGCTTAGCAGATCATTGTAGAATAATAAAAAATCCAGATGTTCTTTCTGAATTATGTCGCAAGAGTTTTGGTAGGAATATCGTGCAAAAATATATTAATGATAAGGATGAATTGGTGGTTGTTACTTTTGATAGATTAATTGAAGATATATTATCAGGCGGTTTAGTAACAACTGAAAATGGTTCAACATATCTTAATCTTGATGCAAAAAATGCGCAGGAAATTTTACAAAAGCTTCTTAAAGGTATTCAGATATTTGATAAAGAAGGCTCACAACCTGTTTTACTAATTAGTGCTCGAATGCGTCAGGCTTTTCAAAAGTTAGTATCTCGTTATATTCCTCAGTTGGTTGTACTTTCTTATGATGAAATTCCACATGATGTGAATATAAGAAATTTAGAATTAATTACTTAATTGGTTTATAATTAAAGGAAGTAAAATGGAAATTAGAAAATTTGAATCATTTTCTCTCCAGGATGCAATAAAACTTGTTAAGTTAGAGTTAGGAAGAGATGCTGTAATTTTATCAACAAAAGAAAAAGAAATTTACTCAGAAGAGTTGCAGAAAAACTGTCGAATCTATGAAGTAACAGCTTCACCAAGTGCAACTGTCCACGGAAAGGTAATCAATCCCAAATCGGCTGAACATCTCCCAAAAGTTGATTTTCCAAGAATTAAACCTAGAAATGAAGCAACTGTAGTTAAAGGAGATCCTACTCCAAATAGGCAGAAAAATTCATTAATTTCTCCAACATTATCAACTTTAAATCAAGAAACTAGAAATATGGCTCGATCACTAGCGAGCGCTTTAACTAAAGAGCCAGCAAAAGAGCGGTTATTTGCTAAAGAAACTATAAATGTAACAAGTAGTTCAGAGATGAACGAACAAACTTTAGAAGAAATGAACGTTTTAAAATCCGAAATATCAAAAGTAAGAAAAGAGCTAGAAAGTTTGCCTCAAGTCGATATAACGGAACAAATGCAAGAAATTAAAGTTCTTTTACATGATATAATGCGAGAAAAATATAAAAAATCTACTGATAATGGAAATTCATATGTAACTGACATCGGAATTAGGTTAAGAAGTGCAGGAGTTTCTGAAAATTTTATTAGTCACTTAACAACTTGGTTAAATACTTTGGAAGATCCTAAAAACAAAGAAGATCTAATAAATTCTCCAGAAAAGACAAAAGAATTTTATTTGAGTTCAGCTATAAAATTTATTTTTAAGTATTTAAAGGTAACAGGCCCCTTTCGTGTCGATAAAAATAAGAAAAAAGTTGTTTGTTTTGTTGGTCCAACAGGTGTAGGTAAAACGACTACTTTAGCTAAAATTGCTGCTAAATTGAAATTAACAGATTCTGCTGATGTAGAAATGATTTCTATGGATTCTTATAGAATTGCTGCAAGCGATCAGCTACGAGTTTATTCTAAAATATTAGACTGTCACTTTGCCGAAATTTCTGATAAAAATGAGCTCGTTAATTATATTTCAAAACATAATAATTATGACTATATTTTGATAGATACAGCAGGAAGAAGTTCAAGATTTTCAGATCAAATGGAAACTTTAAAAAGGCTGGCAGAAGCCCCTCTACCGATTGAATTTCATTTAGTTTTATCTTGCACAATGAAGCAAAGAGATATTGATGAAACTATTCGTGGTTTCCGTTTTTTGACTCCTTCTAGTCTTATTTTTACTAAATTAGATGAATCTTGGGCATTTGGAGAAATATTGAATACTAGTGTCCAAAATAAACTCCCACTTAGTTACTTTACTACGGGTCAAAGAGTTCCTGAAGATATTGAAATTGCATCAAAAGAAAGAGTAGTAGAACGCTTACTTAAACTCTAATAAATGATCTTAGATTTTGGAGGATATTGTGTTTGACCAAGCTTCTAGTTTAAGAGAAATGATGAGAAATATTCAAAAAGAAAACTTAAATCTTTCTAAACCTGTTACTTATCAAGCAAAAGTTCCAACTGTTCTCGCTATTTCAGGTGGTAAAGGTGGCGTTGGAAAAACTTTAACTACGGCAAATTTAGGCCTTTGTATGGCTAGGATGGGAATGCGAACATTATTAATAGATGGCGATTTTGGTTTAGCAAATTTAGATGTTGTTTTAAATTTACGGCCTCAATTTACATTAGATGATGTTCTTTGTGGAGAAAGACATTTAAAAGATATTATAATGACAGGAGTAGAAGGAGTTAGAATAATTCCTTCATCTAGTGGTGTTATGCGCGTTCCTGAATTAGATAAATTGCAAAAGTTAATGCTCTTAGATCAAATTGAATCTCTCGATGAAGAATTTGATGTTGTATTAATTGATACTCCTGCTGGAGTTTCAAAAAATGTTCAATATTGGACGTCTTCTTCTGCAGAAGTCATAATGGTTGTTACTCCAGAGCCAACTAGTTTAGCTGATTGCTATGCTAGTATAAAAATTCTTTCGCAGACAACAGCTGAAACCAATTTTAAACTTATCGTGAATATGGTTCGGAATGATGTTGAAGCGAAAAAAATATATGAAAAAATTTCGACTTTATCAGATGAATATTTGCAAGTCAGAGTTGAATATTTAGGACATATTCCCTTTGATGAAGTTGTTCGGAATTCAGTGAGAGACAGAGTTCCTTATGTGCAAAAATATCCTTTTTCCCAGGCTTCCCAATGTTTACGTGATATTTCTAGACAAATAATTACACAAGGTACAGTTGGGCAGCTTAAAGGAACAATGCAATTTTTTTGGAGAAAAATGGTAGCAGCAAATTCACCAGATATCATTGGATACAAATAGTTTTTGCAATTTGATGTGGAGGTAGCATGGCTTTTTCAGGAACGGCACAAAAGAAAAATATACATGATGAAACGACTGAAAAACAAAGAGCAAAAAAAATTCCACAAAATCAAACTAGAGCTGTTCCATTAACTAGTGATCCTATGCGCAATCAAATTATTATGGATTATGCTCCTTTAATAAAATATATTGCGCAAAAAATTGCAGCTAGATTACCATCAAATATTGATTTGGATGATTTGTTTTCTGCTGGAGTCATTGGACTCATGGATGCTATCGATAAATATGATCCTAGCCGTGATAATAAATTTAAAACATATGCTGAATTTAGGGTACGTGGAGCAATGTTGGATGAATTACGGAACCAAGATTGGGTACCGCGGAGTGTTAGAGAAAGTAACAAGAAAGAAGATAAGGCAAAACTTGAGCTTGAACATAAATTTGGAAGGCCAGCAACAGAAAGAGAAGTTGCAGAGTTTTTAGAGGTGCCTTTAGAAGAATATCAAGAGAGGATGGGAAGAACTCGTGTTTCTATGATGAGTTTAGAAGAATTAGGGGGCACAAGTTCAAGTGACAAAAAATCTCTACTTGAGTGTTTAGAAAATCCTAATTCGAAGAATCCTTTCATGCAGTTGAAAAACAAGGGAGTCCGCGATATCATTATAAAAACTGTTGAAGAATTGCCAGAAAAACAAAAGTTAGTGTTAAGTCTTTATTACTATGAAGACTTAAATTTAAAAGAAATTGGCCGAATATTAGATGTTACGGAGTCTCGAGTCTCTCAACTTCATACCCAAGCTGTACAAAAAATGAAGTTAAAACTGAGACATCTTCTGCAGGAATAGTGTTTAGAGGTATAAAGGAGTATAGTTAAATGCCAAATTATAAACCTATAAATAAGGATTCACTTATACTTGTTGTAGATGACTTTCCTACAATGCGTAAAATAGTTAAAAGTGTATTAAAACAGCTTGGTTATCAGAATATTGTTGAGGCAGAAGATGGTCAATTGGCTTTGAACACTTTAGCAATCAATCCTGCTATAGAATTTATAGTTAGCGATTGGAATATGCCCAATATGACTGGAATTGAGTTGTTAAAATCAGTTAGAGCACATAAAGATGAGAGAATCAAAAATCTTCCATTTTTAATGGTTACAGCCGAAGCTGACAAAGACAATATTGTTGAAGCAGTTAAAAGTGGTGTCAGTAATTATATAGTTAAGCCATTTAATGCCGCTACTATGAAAGAAAAAATTGATAAAATTTTTGCTAAGAAGTAATTTTTTACCTTTCACTAAAAGGTTAATATTCTTATGCATAAAAATCTTACCATCGAGGATATTGAAGAGCTCAGTCAAGCTGGAGCGACTTCAGTTCCAATACCAACTCCTTTTGATCTCAAACTAGTTACAAAAAAAATTCCGATAAAGTTTTGTGAATATAAAATATCTAATACTGCAAATAAAATGCTTTCGTCTGAAAGTATAGGAATATCGAGTAAGGGAATTATTTTTCAATCACTATCAGAGTTTAAACAAGGCTGTTTACTTAGAATTTGGGTTGAAATACCTGACTACTGGTCAAGAAAATCTAAAATTGTTGAATATCGTCACACAGAAGCACCAACTTTTTTTCAAGTTTTGGCAAGAGTATTAAGTGCAGAAGAGATTCTTAAACGTGGAACAAAATACCAAATATTGTGTGAAAATTTAACAATTGATGGAGTTGATGAAACAATATTAAATGAGTATTTAAATTTAAGTGGTGCTGGAAGATGAACTATGTAGCTCTTTTATTGTGTGTTGGTTTTGTCTTATTTTTGAGCCAGGTTTTCTTTTTTTTCTTGTGCATTAAATGGTTAAAAAGCGGAAAAATTAAAAGAGATAAAGAATTTGCAATTCTTGATGCTGAAAGAGCAAAATTAATAGAAATTCAAGCAGTCTTAACCGAAGAAGTCAATCAAGCAAAGAAATTAGCTGGAGAAACTTTAAATAAGTTGATGTTAATAGGTTCTGAAGCTCATGCTGAATGGGAAGAAGTTACTAAAAAAATAAATAGTGTACTTATTGAAGTAGATAGACATTCGGAACAGCTTTTAGAAGAAAATATTTCTAATTTAAACATGAAAACTATGGCTTTAGAAAAAACTATTCGAGATGCAGATATTTTAAATCAAACGTTACTAGTTTCAATAAAAAAAGCGCAGAAAATATTAAAACTGTTTGATTCTTCAGTACCAACTGAAGATATTTTAAAAGAACTGCAAAATGAAAAATATTTAGAAGCAAAAAAACTTCTTCAGCAAGGTACTGAAGCAAGTGAAATAGTTAAGAAGTTAGGTATGAGTTTATCAGAAGTGTTATTAATTTCTTCATATACATAGTTTTTTTATTATTATTTTTAGGGTTGAAATGAAAAGAATTTTTATTTTTATAATATCTCTTATTTTCTGTATGAATATTGAAGGTGCAGAGAAAAAAATAAAACTTGCTACTTTAGCTTGGGAACCCTATATCGGTCCTGAATTAGAAAAAAATGGCCCCGTAGCTGAAATAATCCGCCAAGCATTAAAATTCGAAGGATATCAATTAGAATTAGTATTTATGCCTTGGGCTAGAGCTATGGCAGAATCAGAAAAGGCAAGTGATGGCATAGATGGCTGTATGCCAAAATATTATGATGAAAGTATTGGAAATATTTTTGAATTTTCAGAACCATTTTTTGAAAGTCACGTAGGATTTATTGGGAATAAAAAAAATAACAAAGAAATAAATTATATATATGATAAAGATGATTTAAATAAAACTTATGATAAATTAAATAATCTTTCTTTTGGAATCGTGCGAGGATATTTTAACGAAGAAAAATTTGATAAAAGGAATGATTTAAAAAAGATTGATGTTACAACTGATGAAATGAATATGAGCAATTTAATTAATAAAAAAGTTGATCTGATTTTTATCGATAATTTTGTTTTTAAGTACTTATTAAGGAAAAATTATAAATTAAATATATCTCCTGCTGATTTTACGATGCTAAATCCTCCAATAAAAGTCCATAAATTATATATTATTTTTTCTAAAAAAGCTGTTGATTATAAAGAAAAATTAAAATCTTTTAATTTGGGGATGAAAAAATTAAGTAAGGAAAAAAAACTTGGAAAAATAATTCGTGAATTTGAAGACTTTAGATAAAGTAAAGACGATGTAGTAAATTATTCATCTAAAGTCAAAACTGCTTTTCTAATTTCAAGATTGGATTGATCTAATAATTTAAAAGAACTAAAAGCTGGTGGCATTAAACATACTTTATAGTAACCACTATTAAGAGGAGATGTATTTCTTTTATCATCCTTATGATATGTTCTGTTTAAAGAAAGTTTTTGCAGGACAAAATTAGAATTTTTCAATTCAACAACTACATGCCCGTTAGAACGTTTTACATTAAAATTGGTTTCAAGTTCCTTTATGTTTAGCTCAAAAGAATCAAAAAATGTTTCTTGATTATCTTCGGTTATATACACTTCAAAAAATTTAGGATTTGTTTCAAGAATGTCATCAGAAATTAAATAGTCTCCACTTAATTTCATTGACAAATATATATTTGGTTTCATAGGTTTTGTAACTGAAAACTTCCCTAATTCTAAATAACAAGTATACTTTAGCTTTTTATTCCAAGAATCATTGCCAATTTTTCCAAATGAAGTTTTGAAATTTTCGCTCAGAAAAGTAAATTTATTTTTATTTTCTTGATAATTTTGCAGCTCAATTGTTTGTGTATTATTCTTTGTATTTTCATTTTCTTTTTTTCCACAAGAAAATGCCAGCATTGAAAATATTGAAAATAAAGAAACAGTAATAAATTTTTTCATAAATCTCCCATTATTAAGTAACAAAGAAGAAAACTAGTTATTTTATTATTTTTTGTCAATAAAGTAAAAATTTTTAATTTTAAATATCAATATCTATAAATTGTGTTTACATATAATTTTATGGATTTAATTGGAATCTTCATTTCTTGCTAAACGGACTACAACTCTTCTAACCCTTCTTTTGCTGACTTCTACAATTTCCATTACCACATTATTCAACGTTAATTTATCTCCGGATTTTGGAATTTGCCCAAAGTAGTGGAGAATAAGGCCAGCAAGTGTGTCGAATTCATTTGTTTCAATACCTTTAGTAAAATCTTCTACTTTTATATCAAAAAAATCACAAAAATCATCAATATGAATTTTACATTCAACTAAAAATTGATTTGCAACTTGGGTAGGGCGGATAGCATCTTCTTCGTTATCAAATTCATCACGTACTTCACCCACTATTTCTTCAAAAATATCTTCCATTGTTACTATTCCGCTTGTTCCACCGTATTCATCCAAAACTATGGCCATATGTTGCTTATGTTTTTTCATTTCTTGAAATAAATGATCAACGGGTTTTGTTTCTGGAATAAACATAACCTCTCTTCTAATTTCCGCGACACTAGCGTCTGTGCTGAAACCTTCACCTTGATGTTTTTTTAAAAAAAATAGAGCATCTTTTGCGTGAATAGTTCCAGTAATATTATCTATTTTTTCATCATAGACAGGAATGCGTGATAATCCTGTTTCTTTAAATTTTTCAACGGCATCAGCTATTTTCATAGATTGGGGAACAGCTGTTAAATCTATTCTATGAACCATTATTTCTCTAACAACAGTATCTCCAAGTTCAAAAATTCCAGACAACATATCATGTTTTTGTTCTGGAATAACACCCTCTTTCTCACCAACATTAATAAGAAATTCGAGTTCCTCTTCGGTAATTTGTGGGTCGTTACTTTTATTATTTTTTTTGGAATTAAAAGATGTTATATATTCACTTAAAGTAGTCATCATAATTGTAAACGGCAAAAGAATGTAATAAAAAAACTTATATACATTAAGGACGGGAACAATTATTCTTACGGCATGGGTTTTAGCAAATGTTTTTGGAATAATTTCAGCAAAAAGTACAATAATAACAGTCATCATACCCGTAACTAAAAGTATTTGAGTATTCCCAAAATGCGTCCGAATTAAATCGTCCACTAAAATTGAGGCGAAAATATTAGCTAAATTGTTTCCAATGAGCAACGAAGCAAGAACTCTTGAGGGTTTATTTAGCCAAAGATTTAAAACTTGTGCGGATTTTTTTCCAGATTCATACAAGTGTTTTGCTTTAAGGTTTGAAATACTAGTCGCAGCAGTTTCTGTGAGAGAGAAGAAAGCGGAAACACATAAAATCAAAATAACAAGAAAGATTCCAGCAAACAGGCTTTCCATTCATTGATCCTTTATTTGCTTTGAATTGTTGCCTTACACCAAGCAGGCTTACCCATTTCTTTTGTAAGTACAGCTTGAATATTTTTTTCTAGCTGAGTCATAACAATCCAAGCATTTTTGTTTCTTTCGTGATCAAAACCTTTTAAATGTAATATTCCATGAATAATCATTTTCTCAAGTTCTGCAGCAAACGTTTGTTTTGCTTTTAATGCTTGATTATAACAAATTGGTAAACAAATTAAAATATCACCTAAATATTGAAAGTTTGAATGTATAGGCAAATTTTCTGTTGCTGGGAAACTAAGTACATCAGTAGGGTATTTTTTTCCTCGATAATAAGAATTCGATGAGAGCATTTCCTCACTATCGCAGAAACGAATACTAACTTCAGTTGAAAAATCACATATCAATGAAAGAACATAATTGATTCTTTTTTTTAAATCAGTTTTATCATAATTAACTAGGAAGGAAGAATTTGTTACTTCAAAAATTAAATCTTTTTTCTTTTTTAAAATAGAATATCTTTTCTTATCTAGCATTACATTAACAGAAAACTTTGGCTTTAAATTTTTTTTCATAAATTATTATTCTTATTATTTAGCTTTAGCATTAAAACATCTGAAACCATTTTGGGAAAAACTGATGCAGGCTTCAGAAGAATCATATCCTGGAAAAAATTCACCATTTACTTCCCCTATAGATTGAGTTTGGGCCATTATTTTACCATTTTGAGGATTTATCATAAATATTTCGCCGTTACTTAAAGCAGCTAAGATTAAATTTGATTTTGTAATAAATAAACTCATAATAGGGGACATATTAATTGCAATTTTAGTTTTCCAATTTAAGCTACCATCTGTTTTATTTAAACTTATAACATAACCATTTGAAGAACCAATAATAATGTTACTTTGCCAAAGCTTTGCTTCTGCAACGCTACCTGCAGGATAACTCCAGACAGATGATTTTATGCCTGTAGAAATAAATTGAGTCATGCTTTCGGCATTTGAAACTACAATTCCATTATCGAGTAATAATGGAGCGGCAATAATACCTGAAAATTTATCCGACCCAGCAGGTAATTGATTTGCTTCTCTTTGGCTGTCAGAGGCCTCTGGTAATTGCCATGACCATAGTATGTGTCCATTAGTCGGATTTAAAAATAATATCATCCCTAAATCATTACCTACTATGAGTTGATTATTATACATTTTTAAAGAATTTGAAGTCAATTTTAAATTTAAATCAGGAGCTAATCTTACAGCCCAAGATAGTTTACCAGTATTCCAATCAAATGATTGAATATATCCGCTATCAGAAAGAACAAAAACACTATTATTTGTTACTATAGGAGTGCCAATAAATTTTGCTGAGTTTGTATAGACCCATTTTAAACCAGGAGTACCATCGAGTGCAAGCTGTATAATATTTTGTGAGTCTGTTTTAATTTGAGTGTTATCTGAGTCTTTGTATATTGTTTTGAGTCGAAAGAGATTCATATATTTTCTGGAAAAGTTACCCCATAAACTAGAGTTTTCTTTGCCTAGTTGAGGTAAATATTTATTATCAGGATTTGCTTGGGTTTTTAATAAATAACCTTTCGTTGTTCCTATTAACCAATAATTATCAAAAAAGACTGGAGTAGAAGAAACAGCTCCTGGGATTGGGTAACTTTGCAGGAACAGTCCATTTTTGTTTAAATCAAAACAATTTAGAGTATTTTGATGAGAAGATGCACCACAAATGGGTCTAGGAGTAAATAAATTAACTGAATTTTTAATAAGAACAGATTTATTTTTTTCTTCTTTTAATTTTTTTTGTTCATCAATAGTAAAGCTATTGTCTGCAGTTAATCCCCCAAACTGAGAAAAAGTTTTTTGTGGTGGTAAAACTACGGTAGGTCTAGTTGATTCAAAACCAGGAATTCCTGGTGAATAGGCGCCTGTAACTTCTAATATTTCAGGCTTTGAAGTAATTAATTTTACTTCTGGTAATGAATATGCCTTTAATACACAAGAAAAAGTAGCAGTAAAAAAAAATGATTTAAAACAATTCATTTAAAGTATATCCTGGTTTTTTAAATTAATTTGATTCAAGAAAATTCAACCAAACTTTTGCTTGCTGTTGTATTTCAGAATTTTGGCTTTGTTTATTTTGTTCAGAATTAGAAGATATAATTTGATTTAAAATTCTAATAGCTTGTTCTTTATCACCCATGGAATAACTTATTTGGGCTTTCAGTAAACGAGCTTGATTTGGTTCTGGATTTTGGACAATTGCTTCTACTATTGAAATTTCGGAAAGAGCCTTTTGTTCTTGCTTTTCAGTTAAATAAATACCAGCAAGAGTCGTGCGAACTTTTACTTGTATCAGAGGATATTTTGCTGAATAAATTACGATAGGTTCTAAAATTTCTTTAGCTTTGTTATTTAGATTTTTTGAAATGTAGTAAGTTGCAGATCTAATTCCTGCTTGCCAACCAATGGGTTCTTTAGCATATTTTTTGGCAAATTCAGCGTAGAGTGGCATACTTTTTTCAAAATTAGGAGAAAAGTCTTTGGGAAGATTTCCTTTAAATTGTTCTATAATTTTTTGATTTTCTGAATTTTCTTTATTAAAAATTTCTTCAATATTTGCATATTCATTAGCTAATTTTAGGTTTTTGGAAGTTGTCATTTGATTATATATTAACAAACTAACTCCAATAAGAAGTAAAGCTATGATAAGGCCTATAAGCGTCCACTTTCTTCTTTGCGCAGTTTTTATAGCTTTGTAGGAAGTTTCTTCAAACAAATTGTTTTCAGTACTTCTTTTTGGACTTATTATTGATTTAGAAGCATCATTATCAAAAGCAATATTTCGTAATAATCGAATCACCGTTAAACCCCTAGTAATTTGAGCATAGATAGTGCCTAAAAACATTATTCAGGCTTTTTATCTAAATATTACTATCACAGATATTTTGATTTGTAAGTCTTTCCTGTTTTTCAGGTTTATGAAGTTAACGCTCAATGTAGGTTAAAATTACAGAGTGACAAAAGTCTAGCATCTTTCTTTTCATCTGATATACCATAAGGTAGGAATTAGCTATAATGAGTTCATAAATTCAATCAATTCTGGCGGTTAGAGTTTGGTCTGGCCATGGAGGGTCTGTATCGTGTTGGTTTTAACGCGTAAAGTCGGCGACGTTATTGCTATAGGCGATAATATAAAAATTATAGTTATGGCCATTAAAGGAAAACAGGTTCGTCTTGGAATAGAGGCAGATAGATCAACGGTTGTTCATAGAGAAGAAATTTATCAAAAAATAAAACAAGAAACTAATGCTGCTTCTCAGGCTTCTGTTAATTCTTCTTCAGCAGCAAAAGAGTTGCTCCAAAATAATGGAGAAGAATCAAACAATAAAGAAAAAAAAGGAATAAAAATAATAAAACGAAATTCAGAGAAAAAATAGAATGACCCAATTTTATGGATTTAACTTTTAGCTATTTAATTTACTTTGTGAGTTGTCCATTTACAATAGACACATCAGCACCCATTTGATTTAATTTTTGAACTATATTATCATATTTTCTTTGTAATTCTTGAATGTTGGATAATAAGGTTGTTCCTGAGGCAACCAATCCTGCAATTACTAGACACATTCCTGCTCTAATGTCTGTTGGCATGCGAAAATTTCCACCGGTTAAAGGTGTAGGTCCGTGAATTATGGCAGAGTGAACATGGTTTTTATTTTTAAAACGACAGGGAGCTTCTCCAAGACAGGTAGAAAATAAATTGATGTTTGCTCCCATGCTATTAAGGTAACGAGTATAGCTTAATCTGTCTTCAAAAATGGTTTCATGTAAAATGCTAATGCCATCAGCTTGAGTAAATAAAACCATAAAAGGCTGCTGCCAATCTGTCATAAAACCAGGATGTACTTCAACCTCAATATGGCTTTGTTTTAATCTTTTTCCTTTAGGACTTGCGACGAATATACCTTCTGAATTTACTCTAAACTCTGCACCCATACGTTGAATATAATTTAAAAAACTATACAAAGGATCGTGCGGAATTTTTTCGAGTAAAACATTTCCACCAGTAGCTAAAGCGGCGCAGGCAAAGCTTACTGCTTGATTTCTATCCGGCATGATTCTCAATTCACAGCCTTTTAAACGAGAAACTCCTTGAATAACGTAAGTTCTGTTTGCATTAATTGTAATATCAGCACCCATTTTTTGCAGCATTTTGACGAGTTCAATAATTTCAGGTTCAATTGCAGCATTTTCAATTATTGTTCTGCCTTTTGCTAGGGTAGCTGCAATGATTAAATTTTCTGTTGTCATCACGCTTGGAAAGGGCAATGCTATATGTGCTCCTTGTAGTCCATTTTCATCAACTGTTAAATGATAAAGATCACCATCAAGTTCAACTTGAGCACCCATTTCTTGCAAGCCTTTGATATGAAAATCAACAGGTCTTTTTCCAATTTTATCACCACCAAGTGTTCCATAAATATAAGCACTACCAAAGCGATGTAATAGAGGGCCAACTGCAAGAATAGAAATTCGGTTTTTCTGGCAAATTTCTCTAGAAATTGAATTTTTTGTAACTCCATATGCACAAAGTCGTACGGCGTGCTCATCGACGTATTCAACTTCACCACCTAAATGCGCAAATAATTCTTCAGCAATTTTTCTTTCATTTACTGCAGGTGCATTTTTAATAAGGATATGTTCATTAGTTAATAGTGCGGCAATTATGCACTTTGTTACTTGATTGCTGCTACCAGCAATAGAAACTTTACCGCCAACAAGTTTTTGTCCGCCATTTATTTTTAGGAGTTGTTCGGTTGTCATAAAAATCCTTTAATTTCTTGTATTTTTATATCGGATACTTTTCTCTAAGGATAAGTTTCGACTGTTCTTGGCTAAGAATATCCAAACCTGCTCTGATATGTACGAAGTTATCTATAATAACGCAATTAAAGTGGAATAACTTGTAGAAAGAAATATTTTTATACAGAGTGGAAAATGTGTCATTTTTAATTTTAAGGGAATTGATTTTATAGTGGGATAATATGGTGGGTGCTTAGGGACTCGAACCCCAGACCCTCGCCTTGTAAGGGCGACGCTCTAACCAACTGAGCTAAGCACCCAGCAACTTTTGTCGCTGAAACTTGTTTTTCTTTGTTATGGTGGGTGCTTAGGGACTCGAACCCCAGACCCTCGCCTTGTAAGGGCGACGCTCTAACCAACTGAGCTAAGCACCCAAAGAAAATATCAAGTTAGGTTTATTTCACTATGCGACCTATCCAGTAATGTCAACAAAGAATCTTGGTTTTTTTTAAAGTCGTTGGCATTGAACCCTAAGTATTCCTTAATTTTAAGATCTTTTTCAAAAGGGTTCGTAATCTGTTGTAATTTTCTAAAAGCTTGTATTCCAAGTTTATCAATGATCAAATGCGGTATGGTTGGGACTGGCCAGTCTGTTGCGAACAGTAGACGTTCTCGCAAAAGGGAATTTTGAGCTCTGGCAAAAAGTTTTAATGCACTCCTTGCTCTGGTGGGATTAAATAAGCCTGAAGTATCCAAGTAGAAATTTTCGTATTTATTAACTAATTCTTCTGCGGCAGAGAGTTGAGTTGGTGTCCCAGCGTGGGCGGCGATCACTGTTACCCCCATTTCTAGGGCTTTTTTTAGTTTTGAGATATGATTATAGTGATTCCATTCTTTGACAGGTAGACCAAACGTATGCTCAGTATCTGTGTGTGATAGTAAAGGAATTTTAAAGGTTCGGAGAGCTTCATAAAAAGGTAAACATAAAGGATTTTCAGGATCTATTCCCATCATTGAAGGCAGCCATTTTATTAAAAAAGCTTTTTCCTTGTAGCAATATTCGAGTTCTTGTAAAGAATCTTTTCTGTATGGATGAACCGATGCTCCGAATTCTAAAGTATGTGGAAATTTTGTTTTAACTTCTTTTCCCCAAGAATTAGGAATATACATTTGAATATATTCTTTCAGTTCTTCTCCATTTTCTGTGTAAATTGAATCTAAACATAAAGTAACAGCTTTGGAAACATGGCTGGAGCTTTCAATAAATTTAGCTATTCTATTGATCCAAAGTAAATCTATATCTGTTAATAGTTGTTCCTTTGTGATTTTTTGCATTTTTTTTAACAGAAAAAATGTTGGACGTCTTTCAAATTTTTTTCCGAGAATTATTCCTGATTGGCAACAACCATTGCCTGCTAAATGAACATGAAAATCGATTAACATGAGAAAAACCTAATCTTGAAAATGAGCGTTGGGATTACGAACAAATAATTTAAATAAAAAATAAAAAGTTATCATTATAATAACTCCTTCCCACCCCTCTAACTTAATAATTGGGTGGAAAGACACAAGTGCAATCGCAAAACCTAAACTGCTTAAAAGCCAGCATGCAATAAGAACCCACTTGCAGATAAAAAAAGCACGCCAAGATAGAAGAAAATTTGCAGGAAGAATTGATAAATGTTTTTTTAATCTATTTTCAATAATTTGCGAACGCCAAAAATGATAGTATAAAGAAATTATACAAAGCTTGCTAAAACCTAGCGCCAATATGTCTTTTACTCCAGAAGTAGTATATGATAAAAGTAAATATGCACATATAAATAAGGTCATAATAATGTTTGATGGTGTTTTTGGCTTTTCAAAGTGATAACATATATGTAAATATATTCTTGATAAAAAAATATTATATGCAATTAAAAAAATACTTATTAATATCAGAATAGAAGAAATTTCAAAGAAAGTAAAATTTTTTGAAAGTAAAATTTTTAAAGCTATACCTTCAGAAACACTTAGAAAAATTAAAAAAGTAACAGAAAAAATTAATACCAGAAATATTGAAAGTCTTTTTTTTAATAAATGTTGTTTTCTTTTGTAGTAGTCAGAACTTAGTTCTCTGATTTTGTCTTCCACTCTGAGAAAATCCTTTCGATATTATCTAACTTATTTTGTCCTAATGTTAATAATTCTATAAGTCGGTCAAAAGCGCCAATTTTATTGGCTTCAATAAAACGTTCATCTTTAGCAATATTGAAACTTGGTTCCATAGCCTCTTGTAAAGATATCTTGTTTTCATCTAGACTTTTCTTAAATGTTATTGAATAATTAGAAATATTGTAGAAGTCGCTTTTTTTAATTGAAATAAGATGTTGTTTTGAAAATACTACAAGTGCATTATTTGCTAATATTAAATCATTGATAAATTGCTCGAAAGCATGTAATTCCATATTACTACCTGATCGTAAACGAAAAAAAGTATCTTCAAGACTCAATACAATTAATTTGTTCTTGGGTAAAACATTATGAAAAAAATCAAATTGTTTTTTCTTGTTTTCATGATAAACTTGTTCAATATTTTTCATATAATATTTTCTAACATCACTCCAAAATAATAGTGTTGCAAAACTGTTTTCAAATAGAAAAGCAAAAGGATATTTAATTATTGTAGAGTTTTTTTCTAAGTAAAATAAAGAAGAAAGACATTTTATCATAAAAGCTATTACTTTTTGATTGATTTCTAAAGTGGATGAGCAATTTTGCCAAGCAATCAATTTACTGCCCACCATTCCTTTCTTTAAGGGCCAAATAGGTTCAAGCTTTTCAGCTAAAAGATGAAAAGCATTTTGTTTTAAAAGAATTTGTTCAAACCTGACACAATTGCATACTTCTTGATAAGGTGCTGAATTGGGGGTTGGAAAATTTAAGATATATCCTTCACATTCAGATAGATTTGGTTTTTTGTCCTTATTTTTACAAAAATTTTCGCTAATAAAGTCTTTCAAAGAAGAGTTTTTCTTACTAGCTTGATTTTTTTTGCTTTTTTTTACTACTTCATTAATTTCAAAAACAATAGTCTTTAATATTTGTTCCTGTATGAAACTCATGAATATTTGTCCCTTATGAATAATTTCAGATATTCAGGAAAACTCATTTTTGTGACGAGTCTTTGACGATCTAGATTAATAACCACATCCACATTAAACTTTAAACAATAATTTAGAAGTTTTGCATGAGTTTTTCTAGATGGAGTTCAAATATGAAAACGCATTGCTTATCCTTTCAAAGTATAAGTAAGCTATTCCTCCATTTTTGTTGGATTTGTCTATCAATTTACAATCCTTTTGTTTTTTCACAAGTGAAAACAGACAAAAATTGGGAAAATAATACTGTCGATGATCAGAAGGACATTCAAATAGTAGCAGAAAATGATATACCAGATAAACTCTCTGGAAATCAATTATCTGAACCTTTGTCTAGTAATCAAACAAAAATACCAGCTGCATTGATCAGTTTAGGCTGGAAAGCATCAGATTATGCCCTTATTGTTGAAAAATTACTACATAAATTAACAGTTTATCGTTCAAATTTTAATGGTGGTTATGATATTATAAAAAGCTATCAGGCTATTACAGGAAAAAAACAAGGTGATAAAAAATATGTAGGCGATAAAAAAACTCCAGAAGGAGTATATTTTATTACTGGAAAAATTACAGGTGGAAAATTACCTCCTAAGTATGGTCCAGGAGCTTTAACATTGGATTATCCAAATATTTTTGATCAAAGATCTAGTAAAACGGGATATGGGATTTGGATACATGGCGTTGAAGACGACACTAGAGTTTTAAAACCTTTTGATACTGACGGTTGTGTTGCACTCAGAAATCAAGATTGGAAAGATTTGGAAAAATATATTACTATCTTTGAAACTCCGGTAATAATTACCAATGAAATGTTTTACTTAAATTCAAACCAAAGTTTGTTAGAGGCAAAAAATCAAATTCATTCTTTACTCGATGCTTGGAAAAAGGCATGGGAAAATTCAGATTTAAATTCATACTTATCTTTTTATTCTGATACATTTCATACTTTAGGAAAAAATAAGAAACAATGGCTAGAATATAAAAAGATTATTTCTGCAAGTCGAAAAGGAAAAATAAGCATTGAAATAAGTGATCCCAAAATTGTTGCTTATGGAGATCAGCTTTTTGTCTCGTTTTTGCAACGTTACAAGTCTTCTGAAAAAGTTGATTTTGGTAGAAAATTTCTTTATTTAAAGAAAGAAAATAATGTGTTTAAAATAATTTCTGAGAAATGGTATGAAGAAGAGCAGAATCCAGAACTGTTGAGTGCATTAATAAGGCAAAATAATGAATACAAGTAGTGCGAATAAAAAAGGGAATTCGAGGAAATTTAATTTAATTTTTTTTATTGATTCAGAAAAAACATATCACTTTAAATTCAATTATATTTTACTTAAAATTTTTCTTTCTTTATTTTTAGTCATAATTATTCTTGCAATATTTTCTATTTTCATTTCAATTAATATTTACAAAAAAAATATTAGTTTTGAAAAATATATAACATCTGTAAAAAAAGAAGTTATAGAATTTTATATTGAGAAAGAAAAAAATAATGAAAATAAAGAAAATATGGTATTTAATAACAACATTAAAGATGATTCTGAAAAATTAAAAATAACTGATATTGATCAATCTGATCCAAACAAAACAATGGTTACCGAAAATGTAGAAACAAGCAAAGCTTCTTCTAATAAAAAGGGAAATCTTGAAGTAGAAAAAAATAATATCAGTAATGAAATAAATGTATTAAAAGACACAATGGTAAAATTAGAAAACTCTAAAATACTTCAAGAGCAAAATCAAACTAAGATTTATTTTAATTTATCAAATATAAATCAGAATAAATCACCTCTTTCAGGGAGCGTATGCGCTGTAATAATAGGGACAAATTTAAAAAAAGAAACTATTATTTTCAAAATTCCAGAAAAGCTTATTTTAAACAGTAATAATATTCCAATAAATTGTAACGACGGGGAAAAAGTTAAATTTAGTAGATTAAGACCAACTGAATTTCATGTTAATGCAGGAAAATTAGATTTTTTAATTAAACAAGTAAACATCTATTTCTATCATAAAAATCTTAATGGGATAATTCTTAACACTATTAACAATTAATTAAAGCATGTCAATTATTTGATGTGGAAAAAAAAACCTACATGACGATAGCTTTTCTGTTCATTAGCAAGAGGCTATTTGCATGTTTTATAAACGTTTTATTCTCATTACCGAATTACTATTGCTGTTTGGTTTCGTAACTTCTTGCGGAATGCCTGAAAAGGTTATCCAATTTAATGACTTTACTGGTGACGTAAATCAACCAATTGTTTTTGCTAATGGTTGGGGACAAAATTACAGTTACCCTGTAACTGTAGATATTAGTACCGCTATTACTAGTGAAAATTCAAATTTGGCTACTTATATTCAAAATGCCGTAAATACTTGGAATAGCGCTATTGGACGGACAATTTTAACTATTAGAACTGGAGTTGTTTCAAAAACGGGAAATGATTTTAAAGGGCTATTTTCAGTTTTGCAAGATTCCTATCATGCGTTATATTATGATCAATTATCTGGAAGTAATGGTGGATGGTTATCAAATACTGGGAAACCTTCGACAACAATTGCTACCACTGCTTATACTGCAACTCAAGGTACAATTTTAAATGCAAGTATACGATTTAATCGAGATACTTATTACTTTGATGATATAACAACAAACTATAATTCTGCTCAAATTATTGCAGATATGGAAAGCATTATATTGCATGAACTAGGGCATTTTTTAGGGCTTGGGCATGTCACAGAAACAAACAGCATTATGTATCCAAATTATTCACCTGGGCATACTGTTGGAAGCTCCTATAGCTCTATACGCTGTGTTTCTGCAAATGATTTGACAAGAATACGCTCCATATATTCAGGTGGTTCTGCATCTACTGCTTGTTTAAATCCCTAATTTTTTTAAAATCCACGCCTGATGAATTTTTTCATTTCTAAAATCTAGAGGAATTGTTTTTTTTGTCACATTTTCAATGTGAAAAAAATTTTTAAGATTTTCTTCATCCAATTTAAATGACTTTAAATTATTACTAAAAAATATCTGACCATTTAGTTTTAACATTTTTGAGCATTGTTTAAGAAGGAATAAATGATCTTGTTGCACATCAAAGCTTTCAAACATTTTTTTAGAATTTGAAAATGAAGGTGGATCTAAAAAAATAAAATCATAAATTTTTTCTTCAGATATTTCAGTAAGCCATTGCAGAACGTTGGCTCTAATGAACTGATGTTTACTTATATCAATATTATTTAGTTTAAAATTTTCTATTGCCCATTGAATGTAGGTATTGCTCATGTCAATTGTTGTAACCTTTTTTGCTCCACCTAAAGCGGCAGCTACACTAACTGAACCAGTATAAGCAAACAGATTTAAAATAGATAGATCTTTGCTCATTGAACGAATCATTTGGCGAGATTTGCGATGATCTAAAAATAGCCCGCAGTCTAAATAATCTGAGAGATTTATTAGGAAATTCATATTTTTTTCAGTCACAATTTCAGTTACTTTTTTGCTATCTTGTTTTTCGTACTGTGATAATCCTTTTTGTTTCTTTCGAGATTTTAAGAAAATTTTATTTTCATCTATTCCAAAAAACGCAATTAATTCTAGTAAACTTAATTTTAATTTTTCAGCATCTTTTTCAGCAAATTCAATTTGATAATTAGGGGTTTCATATTTATATAATACTATATTACCAGCATAAAAATCAATGGTATATGGATATTGAGGGATATCTTTATCATAAATTCTATAGGCAGTTATATTCTCTCTTTTTGCCCATTTACTTAAATTTGCATAATTTTTTTTAACTCTGTTAATAAACATTGATTCCATTTTATTCCAACTTTGAAATTTTTAAAAAAGGATAAGCTCGCCTTCTTCTACAATCACTTGTAGTTTTTCAGGCTCGACTGTAACAGGAGTGTCATTAATTTCAAGACAAAATTCAACAAAAATTCCAGCAACTTTTTCATATAAAAATGGGATGACTAGAACTGGAGCAGAACTTTTATAATCTAGGATATGATATTGCTCGGAAAGAATTGTTGGTACTGTTATTTCAAAAGACATACTTTTTTTCTTTAAAAACTGTTGTTTAGCTCGACCCATAATTTGGTTACAAAGTTCACCACACATATCTGAAATAGCTGCTTCATCTGCAACAGCATTTGGACCTAACATTTTAAATAGACAAGATGCGAGTATTTTACGAGTTACATTGATTGACATAGAACCTTTTATTTGAGGACTGGAAAGGCCAATAACTGCACTAATTTCGCTTAAACTTTCATTTCCTGTTTTTAAGAATGGTCGACCAGCTGCGATAGAGATATTTCCAATTGAATCAAAAATATGAATTGTAGATTCAAGAAATATTTTTAAAATATCAGGTTCAAATGCTCCGTAATCACCTTTATTTGGATTTATAGCATATTTTATTTTATCTGAAAGAAGCTTATATCGGTATGGCTTAACAAAAATGTAATTTATTCCTAAAGAACTAAATTTATTTAAATCTTCTTTATTTGGTGTTGAAGTTGTAATTATAATGTGTGTATTAGAGTGAAGTGGATTTTTTAAAAATGCATTTGCGATTTCAATGTAAGACATATCTTTAAAATTTTGATCAATCACAGCAACATCAAATTTTCCTTGTGATAAAATTTCATTCAAAGGCTTTGATTTTTCATAAAAGGTAGCCTCATGTCCCTCAATGCTTAAGAAATGACTTAAGTTTTCAATCGATTTTTTTGATGATTCAGCTATAAATAACTTAGCCATGTTACTTTCCAAGAGAATCTTCCATTAATATAAGAAAATAGTATACCTGTAATTCCATGTTAGTTATCCACTCTAGGTAAAGCATATTCTTCAAATAGTGACCAACAGCGCATATCTTTACTATAAAATGCCAACATTATTCCAACTTCTGACCAATATTTGTATCTTGCGTTCCAGTAAGTGTAGTAACGTAAATATAAATTAGATGTTTTACCGCTAACCATTGAATCTGGTGTAGGAAGAAAATCATCTATAAAGTAACATTCACCAGCTTGTTCTAAACGTAAAAATGGTAAATTAACTGGAGCAGGAGGAGGTCCTCTTACAACAGGAGGAGTGCTACAGCTATTTATTAAAAGAACAAAAAGAGTAAAAAAGACAAGTCTTTCTAGTCTTCTCTTTTTTGTGTATGTTGTTAAAAGCTGTTGCATTTATAACCCTTTCCCTCTGCACGCTTCATCGGAAAGGTTTGTAATTTGCTTAATTAATTAGAAAATTACTTATTTAACAGCATGACAAATTGCTGACTTTGGTCTTTAGAAAGGTGGAAATGTCGGTTTCATATAGACTCCCTGAAAGAAAAAAAAGAAATTTTATAGCTGATGATTTTAATCCTCTTGATAAAAACGATGTAAAATTATTGCTTAATAGGCTTGCAACAGATATTCCCACGGATTTTAAAAGTGCAGCGAATTGGTATGGACTTTTTCATGAAGCATCTTGTTCTATTTCAGAAGCACACACTATTCTTGAATTAAATTTAAGCTTTAATGTTAATGACAATTTAGCTGAACAAAAATTAATTGAATTTGAGGAACATATTTTATCGCAACTTCTTAATATAAGAAGTGAATTAATGGATATTTATATGAACTCTCCTTGGCGTTCAGCTATGCATATGTATGATAATGATAGAATTTTAACAGATTTAAAATTAAGGAGAAAATACACATCACATTCTATTTCTTCTCTCCAAATTGAAGAAAATCAAATAATTCGTGAATATAAAAAATTTACGCATGCTGCAAAAACATCATTTGAGGGAAAATTAACTCCTGTTTCTGCTATTATTGGAAAGCTTAATGATAATAATACAGAAATTAGAAAATCAGCTTTCTTAGCTTATTGGTCTTTTGTAAAAGAGAATGAAGAGCATTATCAAAAATATTTTGATGAATTACATCAAAACAGAATTAAGCAAGTTGAATCCGTCAATGCAATTAATTATGTAGATGTAGCTTTTGCTGAGTTAGGTAGAATTGATTATGGTATTAGTCAATGTCAAGAGTTTCGGAATTCAATTTATCACGAAGTTATTCCTATTGTAAAAGAACTTTCAGAACTTCAAAAAGAATCTCTTAAAACTAAAGATATTTCTCCTTGGGATGTTTCAATATGGCCGACTTTAATGCCAGAAAAAGCTCCTGCTAATGGAAATTTAGATCAATTAATTCTTTCTGTGCAAAATATTTCCTCAAAAATTCATCCATCATTTGGCAAATTATTTAATGAAATGAGGAAAAATAATTTGTTAGATATTGGACCTAGACCAGGAAAAGCTCCGGGTGCATTTTGTGTGACTTTTCAAGAGAGTGGTTACCCATTTGTTTTTGCAAATTTTGGAGGAAATTTTCGTGATTCGATGACTTTTTTGCATGAATTTGGCCATGCAATTCATGGATATGCTGTATCCAACATAAATAATGTTTTATTGAGGCACCCTGGATTTGAATTTTGTGAGGTGGCAAGTATCGGATTTGAATTATTAGCTAGCCCGTTCTATTCAGATTTCTGGGTGAATAAAAAAGATGTAAAGAAAGCTTTAGCTTTTCAGCTCTTTCATATGCTTAATTTTTGGCCCTTTATGGCAATGATTGATGAATGGCAACATAAAATTTATTCTAACGGAACAATGCCTACAGCTCTTCAGCGCAATAAAATATGGCGTGATATTTCCAGAAAATATAGACCACAAGTAAATTGGGATGGTTATGAAGATTTTGAAGAGTTAGGTTGGTTGAGTAGACCGCATATTTTTACCTCGCCATTTTATTATATTGATTATGGAATAGCACAAGTTGGTGCTCTTCAGTTGTGGAAATATAGTAAAGAAAATTATTCAAATTCAATAGAAAATTATATAAAAGGATTAAGTTTAGGGGCGCAATTATCTTTGCCTCGTTTGTTTTCAGAAATGGGAATAAAATTTGATTTTGGCAGAAAAATACTAAAAGAATTATGTTCTGATATGAAAATTGAAATTTTAAAGGTTACTTCTTAATTAGACTATTTAAAAAATTACTTCTTTATTAAAGAAAATAAAAAAAATTAGCTTAAATTATTGTTTTTTTCATGCTAGAATTATTTTTCTTAATTTAAATTTTTATAAATTAGGAATTTTTTTTAAAAAAATAAATAATTTATTTTTATTTGACTATATTTTGTTTATTTTGTAAAAATTACAAGTTCAAAAAAACTTCATCTTAAATCTAGAGGAAAGAATGGCTCGAGCGCAATGGAATTCTAAATTAGGTTTTGTTTTGGCATCCTGTGGAGCAACTGTTGGTTTAGGTTCAATTTGGAAATTTCCATACGTAGCAGCAAACAATGGTGGTGGTGCTTTTATTTTAATTTTTACAATTATAACCCTCACTTTAGGGTTGTCGCTTCTTCTTGCAGAAATTGCTATTGGACGGGCAGCGACTTGTGGCGCTGTGGGTGCATTTCGTAAATTGGGATCTAAATATTGGTCTGTAGTTGGATTTATTGGCGTTTTGTGCGGATTTTTAGTTCTTTCTTTTTATAGCGTAGTAGGCGGTTGGACAATTGGATATTTAGTTCGTTCAATTGATGGACGTGTTATGCAAGGTGAGTTATCTGCATTGGAAAAAATATTCTCTAACTATGTTTCAAGTCCTATTGAGCCAATTATTACACATGCAATTTTTTTATTTTTAACTTTAATTATTGTTATGTCGGGTATTCAAAAAGGTATTGAAAGAGCTTCAAAATTTTTAATGCCAACTTTATTTTTCTTAATAGTTTTTTTAATTATTCGTTCTTTGACTTTACCAAATGCAAGCACTGGACTAATTAATTTTATTTATCCAGATTTTTCAAAAGTAACAACAAAAATGTTAGTAGATGCTCTTGGTCTTGCATGCTTTTCTCTTTCTGTTGGTGCTGGTTGTATGGTTGCATATGGTTCATATTTAGACAATAAAGTTAAATTAAAAAATTCTGCTCTATGGATCTCTTTTCTTACAATTATTTCTTCTATTCTAGCAGGATTGATGATCTTCCCTGCTTTAACTACTTTTGGATTGAAACCTGCAGCAGGGCCTGGACTGTCATATATTACTATGCCAGTTATTTTTTATAATTTACCCTTTGGGCAATTATTTGCAATCGCTTTTTTTTCTTTGTTAGTAGTAGCTTCACTAACATCTGCTGTTTCTTTATTAGAATTAACGGCTATTTATTTTATAGATGAATTTAAAATGTCAAGAAAAAAAGCAACTTCATTTATTAGTTTATTTGCTTTATTAATTGGAATACCTGTATCTCTTTCCTTTGGGATAATATCTAATTTCAAAGTTTTTAATTTAAATTTTTTCGAATTACTAGATTATATCACTTCAAATCTTTTGTTACCTATCGGTGGAATCGGCATTTCTTTGTTTACTGGATGGAAGGCTTGGGATATTATTAAAAAAGAATTGGAATTTTCTCCCCCAACTGCTTTTGCTATGGAATGGATGTGTAAATTAATTGCACCAATTTTAATTGGATTTATTCTGATTTATAATATCTAGTTACTTTCTTTCCATAAATATTGATACTTTTCTAATATATCTTTATATTTTTTTGTTTTTTTAAAGTTTTGAATTATTTTTTTTAAATCATCAACAAATTTTTCAGAAGATTTAATTGAGGCTGCTATATACAATTCATGTTTCGTACTTGTTTTTCCACAAAGAAGATTTTCTTCTTTTAAATTATTCTTTTTCCAAACGTATTTCAAATAACTTCCTCCAACTACAGCATCTATTTCTTTCTTGAATAATTTAAGCATTAAATCATTCACATTTGCAGAATCTATTTTTTGAATTTTAGCTGGAATTTTTGATAGAAATTCAGTTTCAGGACCATTTCTTAAAAAACCTAAAGACTTTATATCTTCTATTCCTTCTAAATTATTAATTTTTTTATTTGGTTTTGCTGTATAAATACAAACAGGATCATCATATATTTTATCTATCCATTTATAATTTTTTTCTCTTTCGGCTGTGCGTGCAAATGGAAAAATGATAGAATCTGCAGTTTTTTTTAATTCATTTTGCGTTCTGGGCCAAGGATAATTATTTATTTTAAATTTATTCACATATTCTCTTGCTGCTTCAATAAAAATCTCTCCAAATAATCCGCCTATTTTCTCATTTTCAAGTATAACTAATGGTTGTAAACTATCTGTAGTATAAATTGATATTTCTTTGTACTTATTGATTTTATTTTGTGCAAAAGAGATATTACATATCAGTACAAACAAAATAAGTAATTTTTTCATTTGAGATTCTCACTTCATAATTATTTAGAAATATTATAACTTGTGAGATATTTTTTTTCAAAATTTTGATATTACTTGTTGCCGATTTGCTCATTTTTACTTTTACAAATGTATTTTTTCTGATAGTTTTTTGGGGATATTTTTCTTTTAATACTTTTCATAATTTCAATAAAAAGTTTGAAGTTGTCAAATATATGACTTTAAAACCTTCTAATCTTGGTTTTAAAGAGGCATTTAAGAAGATAAATATTAAAAATTTATTCTTCATCATCCTCTTCGTCTTCAAAATCATCGTCGTCTTCATCATATTCATCAAAATCATCATCATCATAGTCGTCTAAATCATCATCGTCGTATTCATCATCATCATAGTCGTCTTCATCTTCTTCGTAATCTTCGTCTTCATCATCGTCGTAGTCGTCTTCATCATCGTCGTAGTCGTCTTCATCATCGTCGTAGTCATCTTCATCATCGTCGTACTCATCATCATCGTCGTACTCATCATCATCGTCTTCATCATCATCAGAAGGTCTTGCAAATTTTGTACTTGTTAATGACTTTATAACGTTTTGTTCGACACTGTTATTAGTGTAAAAAACCATCAGAACCTCCAAAAAATAAAAATATAATTGTAAAGCGTTATATATACTTTATTTACAAAAGCAACAGAGTCGCAACCCGTTGGTCACATGCTGCAAAAAAATGTAATCAAATCTTCATTCTTAGTGCAAGATCTGAATTCATTTTTATGCTGAAAAAATGAAATCTCCTTTCACATCAGGAATTTCTAGTCTACCGAAACAATTTGAATTTCAGTAGCGAGTTTTTTTAATTTTTGAACATGTTCTTTTTCAAGTAGTTCTTTTTCTTGCTGAAGAAATCCTTGATTCTTTTCATGAGTTTGGATTTCTGATAATGATATTGACCTAGTTTGTGCTTTTGTCAATGCTTCATTTCCAAGTTGTTTTTGGGACTGGTTACCACCATACTTTTGGAAGCTTTGCATTAAATTTTCTGTTTTATTTATCAATTTTTTTGATGAATTTACAGTTTTATTTGGTATTGGTTTTTGCTCAGTTGCAATTTGGTGTGTTGAATTTTCTCTTATTCCAACTTTTTTTATGGGTTTAGGAGTATATCGACCCTTAAAATCCGCAGAGTTTAATTGAATTTCATTTATAGAATCCCAAAAATGTTGCAAATCATGTTCATTAAAAGACAAAAAGGTTTCATTTTCAAGAGCGTCTGCGAATTGAACTAGTTTTGAATTGAAATGTTCAATTTTTACAACAGCTAATCTTGCTGCAAGTGTTTTACTCTTTTGCTCTGCAATATTAACGAATTTTCTAAATAATTGAACGTCCAATTCTGTTACGGACGAATCAAGTTTTACTGCAATTTCTTGTTGCATATTTTGGTTAGAAACTATTGGAGGAATTGGGGTAATATCTATTTTTTTGGGAGCAGCGTTAGACGTCAGATTTTGAGTGTTCTGTAGCTTGTTAGGATTATCATTCAGTAAGGAGATAATTTCAGAGGCTGAAAGCCAATCAGCTCTTGAAATGCAATCAATAATAATAATTTCTGCCCATGCTAAGGGAACATTAGTTTTGATAAGATCTTTTGCGCAGCCTGCTAGTAATTTAAAAATTTCACTTAGTGCTGCAAGGGATAAGTGTGTTATTGCTTTTTCGAGCAAATGATATTCATTTGGTAATAATTGAGTGACTTTTAGAGCATTTTCTTTGTTGTTTAAACTTTTAATGAGCAAGCTATTGCGGAAAAATTGAGCTATATTGTCAAATAGAACTGAAAAGTCAACGCTTGCAACATCTGCTTGCTTTAATAAACTAAGTGCGCAAGCCATATCTTTTTGACAAATGCTCTGAAAAATCTGTTCTGCAATTTCTTCGCCTTGGACACACAAGCTTTTCTTAGTTAATTCTGTAGTAATATTAGTATGATTACAAATAGCTGTGATCTGTTCTAGCAGACTTAAAGCATCACGCATAGAACCTTTTGCTTCACGTGCAATAAGAGTTACTGCGTCGTTTTCAAACGTAATATTTTCTTTTAATAAGATTTGTTTTAGATGCTCTTCAATAATTGAGGTCTCTATTTTTTTAAAGGCAAATATCATACAGCGCGAACGAACTGTAATTGGTACTTTATGTAGTTCTGTTGTAGCTAAAATAAAAATTACGTTTGGAGGTGGTTCTTCAAGAGTTTTTAATAAAGCATTAAATGCTCCTGTGCTTAGCATATGAACTTCATCAATAATAAATATTTTGTAGCGAGCAGAATTTGGAAAAAAACGAGTTGCTTCCCGTAATTCACGAATATTATCTACACCGGTATGAGAGGCGCCATCGATTTCTAAAATATCATCGTGTGCACAAGCTGTAATTTGTGTGCAATGAATACAGGTCTGACAAGGGTGAATTGTCGTTCCAGATATACAACATAAAGACTTTGCTAAAATTCTTGCGCTAGAAGTTTTTCCTGTACCACGGGTACCTGTGAATAAAAAAGCATGCGGAATTTTTTGATGTGATAACATTTTTTCAATTGCTTTCGACACCACTTCTTGGCCTACAAGATTGGAGAAGCTTTGTGGCCTCGTGCGTCTAGCAAAAACAACATAATGAGAATTATCTTGTTGGGGATTTAATTGAGTTAGGTTATCTGTGGACATACATTTAGGTACCAAAAATAAGTGATATTCAATACTAAGCATTTTTTGAAAGGCAGCATTCTTGTTTCTTTAATTATAGCTGAAACAAAAACTGCAAATTCTAGCTCAGTATGTGAGGTTAGGATGTAAAAATCAAGGATGAGAGAAGACGTATAAAAAAGAAACAAACAAAAAGGCCATGAGGGGTGATTGCAAGCTGATCTTACCTACCTTTAGAAACACCGTTGCTGCCTTCCGACTCTGGCGGATTCATTAAAAAGATACTAAGGGCTAGCAACCACCTCTCATGGCCGCTTTTTCAATTTATGAATAAATTGAATAGTGGCGGAGAGAGAGGGATTCGAACCCTCGTTACGGTTTTAGCGTAAACACGATTTCCAATCGTGCTCCTTCAGCCACTCGGACATCTCTCCACTTGGAATTCATTGCCTACATGACATAAAGCAAAAAAGCAAGTATCAGAACCTCAAAAAATAAAGTTCTTGACCTTAGCCTAAAATTGCACTATGTGCTAGCTTCCGACTCGTGTGAGCCGTGTTTATGGCGTGGTAGCGCTTACCTAAAAACAATGTGACTTCTTTTTCTACATGAATCAAAAGAAGACCGAAAAGCGTATAAGGAATCTGATTGTGAGCAATAAAAACTATGCAGTTGTCAAAATCATGGGCCGTCAACTCAAAGTTGCTGAAGGCGAAAAAGTCAAAGCAAACTTTATTGATGTAGCTGTTGGCACGCAAATACCTTTTTCTGAAGTATTAATGGTTAATAAGGGTGGGCAACTAAAAATTGGTGAGCCACTTGTAAATGGAGCTAAAGTGACAGCTACTGTTGTTGCGCATGGCCGTGAAAATAAAATTCTTGTTTTCAAATATCTTCGTAAAAATAAGTCAAAGAAAATGCACGGACACCGTCAAGACTTCACTACTTTGTCTATCACAAGTATCGAAGGTTAATTTTATTCTAACTGAATGAAATATTTGAGCATTTTTTCTAACAATCACCTCTAGAGCTCCTAGAGGAATAGAATTAAGGAATATAAACAATGGCAAGTAAGAAAGCCGGTGGTTCGACTAAAAACGGTCGTGATAGTAATCCAAAATATCGTGGTGTAAAAGCTTACGGCGGGGAATCTGTAAGAGCTGGTAATATTATTGTACGCCAAGTTGGCGCTAAAATTCATCCAGGCGTTAATGTTGGAATGGGAAAAGACTTTACTCTATTTGCAAGAATTGATGGTGAAGTTAAATTTGAACATGTTACTCGTGAACGTCAATGCGTAAGCGTTTATCCGGTAGACGCAAAAGCTTAAAAAGATCTTCATAGTAAAAAATATTCTATTCTTTTTTGCCAAAAGCCAAGGTGCGTTTATAGTCTCTATGCGCATCTTGGCTTTTGTTTTTTCTACCTTTCTTTATATAAGCAAGTTACAGATATCATTAGCTTATTTATATAAAGAAAGGTGTAAAATGTCTCATTTTACACCCATATTCATTTTCATTATTCTTAAATTCATGGTGGCAAAGTTATGAAGTTTATTGATACCGCTGAGATAAAAGTGAAAGCTGGTGATGGCGGACTTGGTATGTCGCATTTTCGTAGAGAAAAGTATGTTCCAGCTGGAGGGCCAGATGGTGGAAATGGTGGGAACGGAGGCGATGTTTACCTTGAGGCAACTGAAGGACTGTCTACTCTCCTAGATTTCCGTTATCAGCGTTACTATGAAGCAGAAACTGGTGGAAAAGGTGGAACGAACAATAGACAAGGTAAGACTGGCGAGACATTAACTCTTAAAGTTCCTTGTGGAACAGTCGCATATGATATTGAATCTGGTGAATTAATTGGTGAAGTTCTATATGAAGGGCATAGATTGCTCGTTGCGAAAGGCGGCAAGGGAGGAATAGGAAATACCTTGTTTGTTAACTCTCGAAACCAAGCACCAACAAAAACGATACCTCCTGTAATTGGAGAAAATCGAAATATTAGACTTGAACTTAAAATGATAGCTGATGTTGGTATTATTGGCAGTCCAAATGCTGGGAAAAGTACTTTAATTACAGTTATTTCTGCTGCAAGGCCAAAGGTTGCAGATTACCCTTTTACGACTTTAGTTCCTACTCTTGGTGTTGTCAGTCATAAAGAAGCAAACCCTTTTGTTGTTGCGGATGTTCCAGGACTTATTCCGGGAGCAAGTCAGGGAAAAGGATTAGGTCATGATTTTTTGCGCCATATTGAAAGAACTTGTGTACTTATCCACTTAATTGATGGTAGTCAGGAAACAGCGGAAGCAATGATTTCTGATTACGATGGTATTCTAGAAGAATTGGCTTTATACGATGGGGCTTTATTACAAAGACCTAGAATAACAGTTATTTCTAAAGTAGATTCCTTAGCTGGTGAAGAAATGGAAGAAAACACCAACTCAGATGCTTTAAACGGATTTAAAAATTATTTAAAATTAAAAAAGACACCTTTTTTTGAAATCAGTTCGGCTTTTAGAATTGGCATTAATGAACTGCTAGACAAACTGATAGAAGTATTGAGTGATCTTAAAAATATGGGAGAGAATAGCAAGTGACAGAGCATAAAACATCAATAAAAATCGGGGACAGAGAACTCTCCCATGAAGAATTAGCAAAGCTAGCTGTAGCAGTTGCAACCGAAAAAAAGGCTGTGCGTCCGACTATCCTTGACTTAAGAAATTTAGGTGCATTTACTGAATTATTTACAATAGTAAGTGCTGCAAACTCTAGACAAGTCTATGCCATAGCTGATGCTATTAAGCAGTTTTTTAAACATAATCTAGGCTTACCACCAATTTCTGTAGATGGTCTTGAGTCTTCTACCTGGGTATTAATCGATTATGGATTTTTGTTTATCCATGTCTTTCAAGAACCGACTAGAGAAATGTATCAACTTGAGCAATTATGGAATAAAGCGCATTCCATTAATGTTAATGAAGAGGAAATTCAAACTCTTTATCAAGATATTGTAAAAATATCTCAAGAAATAAAATCAGCTACTGAATTAGAGCAAAGTTCAAGCAATTCATTGTAAATTAATATGCGCTATATTTTTATACTTCCTTGGAAAATGCCACGTGATTCTCTTTTATATAAATTTGTAGAAGAGTATCAAAAGAGAGTGGCAAAATTTACGCCTATCACCATTATTCAACCACAAACAATCCTTTCTGTGGAAGAAATCTCTTTGTTTTATCAAAAAGAAATTAAAAAATTATCCGTGGAAAATCCTTTGTGCTTTGCATTAGATGAAAATGGGAAAAATTATTCAAGTATTTCTTTTGCAAAAAAACTTGAACTTTTTGAAACAAGGGGGGAAAAAATGGTCATTTTTTGTTTAGGAGGAGCATATGGACTTCCTAAAGAATTAAAAAATATAGGCAGGTTAGAATTATTTTCTTTGTCAGCGTTAACTTTTCCGCATGAACTTGCTTTGGCTGTTTTATTTGAACAAATCTATAGAGCAAAATGTATTTTATCAAATCATCCCTATCATCATGGCGAACCTTCTGCTTTAATTAAAGAAATTAAAAGTAAATAACTCAAAAATGAAAATATTTAAAAGATGTTTCCTTTGTTTTCAGACTGAATATAAATTAAGTGGTATTGTTTGTGAAAATTGCATCTATAAGCTGGATAAATTAAAATTTTATTCTTGTATACGGTGTGGTTTAAAAAATTGTTTGGGATGTCAGCGGTTAATAGAATTTAAAAAAATATTTACTTTATATACTTATTCTAACGGTATACCAGAAGTTCTGCTTTTAGCAAAAGAAAAAAATGATACCTTTTATATTAAACTTTTTAAGGATCTTTTTTATGCAGAATGCAAAAATTTTTTAGAAAATTTACTCTTTATTCATAAATATAACTATATTCTATTACCAGTATTAAAACAGGAAAGAATTCTAAATTCTTCTTGGCATCCTGCGAATTTATTTTTTGAAATATTTACTGAAATCTTTGAAAAATCGGATTTTATGGATAATAATATTGTTTTGTTACCTTCTCAATTTACTTCTAGGTTATTTAAACAATCTTTAATCCCCCAAAAAAATCGTGAAAATAGTTATAAAAAATTTGAATTAAAAAATGTTTATTTTGATCAAAATTTAATAAAAAATTATGACATTAAAAATAGCAATAAAATTTTAATTTTAGATGATGTTTTAACATCAGGACAAACGGCATTAATGATGCAAAAAAGTTTTTTAAATTATTTTCCTCGAGCAGAATGGCATTTTTTCAGCCTATTTCGCTCTCCGCAAAAAATTGATTAAAAAGTGCTAATTTTTTAATCTAAAAAAAATAGAAAAGGGGCTAAAAATAAGTTTAAATGTTTTTAAACATTTAATGAGGATTATTTGAGATTAAAAAATAGGCAAAAATTACACCAAGGGTAAAATAATATAGCTTAAAAAAATAGCAAAAAAACTTTCAATTATGTATTTATTATTAATATTTTCTATATTTATCAATATAAAATATTGAATTATTTTTGTTTTGTTACTGTAAAGTATTTTTGGCGATAGGTCATTTTTGCTTTCATGCTCAATTTTGATTTGATAGGTTAGACAGGATAGGGACTATGTCTCATAATTAATATTTTTTTGTACTTTTTTCTTTTGTATACAATAGATATAGGTAAAATTGATGGGAATTTTTAAAAATTTAGGAAAATTTGTTTTAATATTCTTTGTATTTGTTGGTTGTACAACATCTAAAAAGAATAATAAGGGACAAAATGAGAAAATTTTAAGTAATTATTCATTTTATCAAAGTGGAATAGCTTCTTTTTATCACTATAATTTTTCTGGAAGAAAGACAGCAAATGGTGAAATTTTTGATCCTAAAAAACTAACAGCGGCAAGTAAAACTCTTCCTTTTAAATCCACTGTTTTGGTAAGAGATGTTAAAACTGGTAAAAGCGTTCTTGTTGTAATAAATGATCGAGGACCAAATAAAAACAGCAGGGTGATTGATTTAAGTGAAGCCGCTGCACAAAAGTTAGGGATTACTAAAAGAGGAATTGCTAAGGTAGATATATTTTTAGTTAGCAATTAATTGAGTTAATATTTCAACTAAATAATTGAATTAATATTTTAACTGAAATATAAAGAAGTAACTAATTATTTTTAAAAGGTAAAATTCTCACCTAAATATACTTGTTTCACTTTTTCATTAGATGCAACATCATCAGGTAAACCTTCAGCAAGTATTTTACCTCCAGCCAAAATGTATGCTCTACTACACAAGGATAAAGTCTCTCTAACATTGTGATCAGTTATAAGAACTCCCAAATTTTCTTCTAGAACTAGTTTTTTTATTAATTCCTGGATTTCAGCTACAGTTACAGGGTCAATACCAGCAAAAGGTTCATCAAGAAGTAAAAAACGTGGAGATATTACTAAAGTTCTTGCTATTTCTAAACGTCTCCGTTCACCACCTGATAAACTAATTCCTAAACTTTTTCTAATATGACCAATTCCAAATTGATCAATTAGTTTTTCTAAAAGACTTTTTCTTTTATTCCTAGGAATACCCCAGACTTCCATGATAGCTTTTAAATTATCTTCCACACTTAATTTTCTAAAGACACTTGAATTCTGTGGTAGATAGCCTATCCCCATTTTAGCTCTTTTATGAATAGGCAATTCAGTAATAATATTTCCGTCAATAGTAACAACACCTGCGCTAGGCTTTAATAAACCAACTGTCATATAAAAACTAGTCGTTTTGCCAGCTCCATTCGGTCCCAATAAACCTACGACTTCGCCACTATTTACATAAAAAGAAACATCATCTACAACAGTGCGAGTACCAAATTTACGAATTAAATTAGATGATACTAATTGATTGAGGCTCATTTTGTAACCTTACTACTAGATTTTTTTTCATTATTTTTATTTAAATTTGCACTTGATTTAGGATCAACAGTGCCATGTGGTTCTTTCAATTTAATATCGCCCGTTTCTAAATTCATTTCAATATACTCAGCATTTACATATTCTTGAGCTTTCCATACTTTCGCTTTCCCTTTTAAAATCATTATTTTTTGTGGAACCAAAAATTCGATAGTATTTGCCGTAGCTTTCATTTCGGGAGAGTTTAATGAACTTTTTTTGTTAATATGAACGTTTCCAATTGCAATAGCTTTTTGAATGGAACGACTGCCTGAACCAAAGGTGGTACCTGTTGAGCCAAATAATTGTGCCTTATCAGAAGTTAATGTTGTGTCATCCTGAATGATTTCAACATTCCCTAATAAATTTAAAATACCAGTTTTTCTTGAGCCTTCAGCGGAGTTTCCTTTAAAATAAACAGGTGCATTAACATTATGTTTCGCTAAATCAGAATTTTCAGAAGGAAGTTTAGTTCCTTTTTCAGTATTTATTTTTTCTTTTTTATCATTTTCATATTTTTTTCTAACTGTATTACTTGGATTATGTGTGTTAGAATGAGTTTCTTTATTTTCTTGTAAATTAAGATTTGTAGGAAGTTCATTATTGAAGTCTGCATATGAGTTGAATTGGAATAAACAGGTAGCAAGTTTTAGATATATTTTATACTTACGAAAAAAGTTCATGAAGTTACCTTTTGCTCAATTCTTAGATTCTTTTAATTTCACATCACCATTAACATTTGAATTAATTCTAAACTCTTCTTCTGGAATGGAATATTTAAAGCCATTTCCTTTTAAATTTCCTTGCGGACCATTAGATGTAAAGGGCTTTTTTGATGAAATGAATTCATTTTCCATATCAATAAAAACTTGATTTGCTTTACCAACATTACCATCAAAATCAAAAAAAACATCACCTGGTAAAGTAGCATTTTTAATTCTACTATTTGTCGCTATTGGTAAGGTATCATTTTGCGAATCGTTTTGTTTATTGGCATCTATTTGACCAAAAGCTTTATCAGTTTTTATGGTGATTGTTTTTTTTTCTTCAGTATCAAATGCCTCATAGACTAAATTGCCTTCAGCCTCAAAGTGATTGTCAGTAAAATAGGTAATTTTATTTCCAGAAAAAGAATACTTCAAGCGTCCGTTTTCGTAAGAAAAGTTTTGAAAATTCATTGCTGTACTAGTTGAAAGAACGGAATTTTCAAAAGTGAGTTGAGTATTTAGTTCTTTTGCAGAGCTTTCTAGAAATTTCCTTTGATACCATAAGGCCACAATGACAGCACATATAAATATAACAGCATATAAGCGACCTAACATTTGATGAGCCTTAAAAATGAAAGTAAAACATTATTCCCACCAGGGCTAGCAAAACTCTCTGGATGAAATTGTAATCCAATTCTTGGATAAACGATATGTTCTGTAGCTAATACAAAACTATCCTCGACGGCAAGTGCTATCATACTTTGCATAAAAATGGGATCTTTAAATTTACAACCTAAGGAATTATATAACACAAAAATACCTGCTAAATCACTCGGACTAAAATATCTTGAGGAATGAATGGGCTTGCTTTTGATTTGCCTTCCATGGACTGGTGTTTGATGTACTTGTTCAATTTTACCACCTTGTTCATGCAGTAATAGTTGATGTCCTAGACAAACACCTAAAAATGGGACTTGTTTGGGTAGATGTTTTAATAAAGTTAAGGACAAGGGATAGTCTTGAGGATGTCCAGGGCCTGGTGAAAAAATAAGCGCTTTTATGTTATTTAATTCAATATTTTCAGATAGTTCGCTATAAGATAAAACTTTCATAGCTAAATCTTTAGCTTGAAACCAACTGATTAAGTTATTGCTAAAAGAATCGTGATGATCAATGAAAAGAATCATAATAACTTCCCTGAAACTAGCGCCGCAAAAGAATTCATTTTAATATTTAATTCATTGTATTCATCTTCAGTATTTGAAAGAGTAGTGATACCAGCTCCTACGCCAACATATAATCCCAATTTACCTTTAAATAGGGTTCTTATTAGAATAATTGAATCAAAATCACCATTAGCTTGTTGAACTCCACAGATACCAGTGTAATAGCCTCTACAATTTTCCTCTAGTTTATGAATTAGTTCACAAACATTTTTTTTAGGAGTTCCACTTATAGATCCTGCAGGAAGCATTTTTTCTAAACAATCTCCCAAAGTCATACTTTCTTTTAATTCACCAATCACAAAACTTTGCATTTGGAGTAATGATCCGGCTATTCTTGCATAAAATGGTTTAAATACTTTAACTGACTCAGGTTTACTTACTGAATAAAGGTCATTTCTCAATAAATCTACAATCATGGTGTGTTCATAAATTTCTTTTTTATTTTGCCACAATGTGAGTGCATCGTTATGATTTGGGTACTCATGTTCTGATTTTAGTGTGCCTTTTATTGGTTCAGCTAGTACATATTTACCAATTTTTTGGAGAAATCTTTCAGGACTTAAAGATGCAATCCCAATTTCTTTAGTATTAATATAAATAGCAAATCTTGATAAAACTTGAGACCAACTAACAAAAAACTCATAAGGATCAGGAAATTTACAAGTTTCTAATTTTTTTGTATAAGCTATATTAGCTAGATAGCACTCGCCTATGTTCATCTGTGTTTTAGCGAGATCTATGGCTCCTATAATTTGATTTTTTTCTTTTTTGAGAGAAATGATTTCGTCTGGAACTTTCAAAAAAAAGTTTTTCCTTTTGAATGGGGTCTGAAAAATATTTGCTAATTTGATTTCTAATTCATTAAATTTTGTATTATTTTTTTTAATTTTATGAAAATTTATACTGAGCATATCAAAAGCTAAAGTTACAGTTATTTCCAAATTATAACTAACTATTAAATACTTCTCTAGGGAAAGTTTATCAAAAGGAGTTAAATAAAAAATATTTTTATTTGAGTTTTTTTTAAGAAGATTTATAAAATATTCTTCATCTAATCCTTGATAAATATTTTCTAATTCACAAAAAAATTTAAAAGTTATTGAAGAGCATTGATTTGGAAAAATAAAATTAAAAGATTCAGGAATATCATTTGTTGCCAAGTAATTTTCGATGTTAGGATACTCATATCCATTTAAATTATTTATTTTAAAATACATGATAAAATTAAACTCAAAGGTATTTTGTAGCTCATTTATCAATTGATGAAAGTTCCCTGAATATTCATCAAGTATTTTTTTTAGATTTAGCATTGAAAAGTCCATTTATTGCAATTAGAATAAATCAATAGGCTGAAGAACCAAGAAGAATTCTTAAATGAAAATCTTTGTAATTAAAAGTAATTTTTCTAGAAAATATATTTTAGAAAAAGAATTTCAAACTTATAAAAAACTTTAGGTTCGGCACAAGTTAAAAAGATTAGCATGGTATGTTTTTAATTCTTGTGTAAGATGCTGATATTATATTAAAAGTAAATGTGGAACAAATTTCCTTAAAATACTTATGACCAATGACTAGGAGCTTTTTATGAAAACAAAAGCAGAAATTTGCAAAAACTGGCTGCCAAGATACACTGGCACAAAAATAGATGACTTTGCAGATCATATTTTACTTACAAACTTTCAAACTTATGTGAATCGCTTTGCTGAAATGACGGATTCAAAAGTAGTTGGCTTAGATAGAGCTATGCCAAATGCAACATGTAAGAAGTCTAATGTTTCTATCATAAATTTTGGAATGGGTTCTGCTAACGCTGCGACTATTATGGATTTACTAAGTGCACGAGCGCCTAAATCTGTTTTGTTTTTAGGCAAATGTGGGGGGCTAAAACATTCCACTGAAATAGGGCACTTTATTTTACCTATAGCAGCGATACGTGGAGAAGGTACTTCAAATGATTACTTTCCTCCAGAAGTTCCGGCTTTACCCTCATTCAAATTGCATAAATTTGTATCACAAAAGATAGTTGAAGGTGGTCATGACTACCGAACCGGAGTTGTTTATACAACAAATAGAAGAGTCTGGGAGCATGACCAAAGTTTTTTAAAATATATGCACACTATGAAATGCATTGCAGTTGATATGGAAACGGCAACAATATTAATGGTTGGTTTTTATAATGAAATAGCTAGGGGAGCTTTATTAATTGTTTCTGATGTTCCTATTACTCCTGAAGGAGTGAAAACAGAAGCTGGAGACAAGGCTATCTCTGCTAAATGGACAGATATTCATATTAAATTGGGAATTGATAGTTTAAAAGATCTTGAAACAAAAGGTGAACAAATTAAACATTTTAAATATTGATTTTCTTCACTATGGGAGAGAAAAGTCTCTATTTGTATTTTAATTTAGAATACTTTCTCCTGAGTTGATCGACTACTTTCTCGTCTAGCATGACTTTTGCTAATTCCTTCCATATCGTTAATTTTTGTTCATGCGTTATATTTGTTTTTTTTGAAAATGGGAAATAATTTGAACGGGCTTCATACGGGATACGGTGTATTTTTAATTTAGGAAGCAATTCTCGAAATTGGTTTTCAGCCAAGCCAGGGATATAGCCAAAGTTTGCAACAACGCAACCAGAGTTGTCGCGGAGTAATTTTTTGATACTGACCAAATCATTTTTACTAAGTTCTGCGTTTTCTTTATAAATATCTTCAATTTTTTTTGCTAATGAATATCCTCTTGCCACTCTTACCGGGAGAAGAAGTTTTTCTTTGTTACCTTTATATTCAAATTGCGAATTTTTATTAGTTATAACCATATATTTTGAACAAGTCATTCTAAAAAGTGAAGTGCAAGGTCCCTCTTTTTCTTCGGGGCCAGATCCAGGTGGATAATCTACTGCACGTGATCTTTCTTCAGTATATGACACATCAAGAATTGCATCGATTTGACCTTTTTCAGCATCGTTTACGCATCTATCCATAGGTTTAAAATCAAAAGTATAATTGATATCTAGTTTACTTTTTAATTTTTTAAAAGCTATTTTAATAATATCTACGCTAGGCGTTTCATAAACAGCATCTGGATTGATAGATTTTCTAACATCATTTGCACAAATGGTTAATGTTAGCTTATTTGCTAAAACATTAAATTGAAATAAGGATAGCAAAATTGTTAGTAAAATTTTAAGCAAAATGAACTCTATATTAAAAGTTAAATTTTCTTACAATCATCTATAGTCATAAAATTACTTACATAAATCATCTAATGCAAGTCTTAAGCCATATGCGCCGACAGATTGGTTTTCAAAACTCCAGTTACCTCCCATTTTAGTGCCAAGCTTCACACTTCTATAGGTTCCATTATTTTGTAAAATATTGCCTTCATAAATTATGCTTCCAACATCCATAGGAGAAGTGTAGCATGTACAGAATTATATCCAGGGGCTACATACCAAGTGTATTCTTTTTTTCATTATGGAGTTGCTACTTCGCAACCCCTAAATTGTGTAATAATAGAACGAATTCTTTCTATTTTAGAACTAAGTTCTAAATCTTCTTGAACAAAAGGAGTGACTAAATTGTTCCATTCTGATGTCATAAAGCCTTTACAACCAGTCATCCATTCTTGATAAAAAAGTTTTTGATTGTGTCTTAATGAATGATTATTTGAATATTCAGGCGTATAATTACTTTCATTTTTAATATTATTATAGAAAATTGGATCTATATTTTGTAAAGATTCATTTACAACTCTTAATACATTTTCTTTTGAAATTAATCCCAATCGATAAAATTGAATTGCTAAATCCACTCCAGTAAAATAAGGTGTTTGTCCTTGGAAAATTTCAAACGATTGTCTTGTATTACTTGATGAATAATTAACTATATTTAAATTTGCAGCAGCGTATACATAGTGAATAAATACAATCAGCCTAGAACCATATTTATCTTGCAAAGTTTTGTAGACATCAGGATCAAATTCCCCATTATCACCAATTAGGATAAATGTTGAATTAGGATGCGCTTCAATTATAGGTGTGATTGCATTCAATTTTGCATCTAATGTTTTTTCACCAATTTTTTTGTTAAGAAAATAAGCTTTTGATGGAAAAGGAAATTCATTTTTCTTTAAAAAATGGACAGATAATTTTCCTAATTGACCTGGTGCACCTGAAACAAAGAAAATTTCTCTTCCCACAGTACCATTGCTACCTTTTCCGTTTTCATAAAATAATTGATAAACGAGATCTATTGCAAAAAATGCTTGAGATCTAGAACCATGCTCAACCATTTTCATCGTTCCAGCTTTTAGTCCCGTTATTTTAATAGTGTCATCAATATCAGAAATTATAAAAATCTTTTGCGGATATGCAGTCATTGAAATTAGTAAGAAGATAAGAGCTGCTAAAATAAAAATAAATTTTTTCATATCATCTCCCTTATGAATAATATTTTATCGGTTGTTTTTTTCCAAAATTGAGAAATATTTTTGATTATTAGTGTTTGTTTTTATTGAGTATTTTTTAGATTATAAGAAGAATTTAAAATAGTGAATCGAGAAAAGAATTAAACCCCACGTTTATTGCCAAACAATAAAATATGTAATCTTGGTGTGTAGTTAAAGCCATATTTAAGACATTCATCATGTAGCCAAATATTAGCTAATTGTGACTCAACTGTAATACCTTCTGCCATTAAATAAATTTTATTTGCCTTTAATGAAAAATTTTCTACTATTTTCAATACTTCTTCCATGTCAGCATCTTTAAAAGTTTTTCTGATTACAAATTTAAAATAGATATTATCTTGCTTTTTAGATAAATCAGACCAATGTTGGAAAGACTCAGTTACTATTTCTTCTCCACTATTATTGAATTTTGGTGAAATATTCCATTGCAATAAAGAATAATCGCTTGCAAGAAAATTTTTAATTTGCAAATGCGGAATGCGTGTTCCGTTACTTTCTACTTCACCAGTGTATTCTTTGCCTAGACTGCGTATTAAGACACCTAAATTATGAAGAGTTGGCTCACCGCCAGAAAGAATGAGATGTTTTTGTGGGTATTCTTTTATTTTTAGAAGAAGTTCATTTAAAGAATAACGTTTAAACAATTGGCCTTTTGTTAAGTTATTTTTGTCAATAGGATCGCTTTTGATTGTATGTGTATAAGGAGTATCGCACCAAGTACAGCGTAAATTACAGATTTGAAAACGGATTAATAATGAAGGTTTTCCACTGTTTGGACCTTCACCTTGTAAGCAAGGATAAATTTCATTAACTAAATAAGTTGCAGTCATTTGTAGTCTCTAACCATTAAGAATAAATAGAACCTTTTGCTAAACCTTCGTAAGCTCGAATTTCTAAATCCTGATCGGTTGCTTGAAATAAACTTTTTATAAATTCTGCTATGTTTTCTACAGTACTTTCATGTTCTAACAAAAATACACATTCTTTTGGAAGAATAACAGCAACCTCTCCTTGAGTTCCTTTATATTGCGCAACTATTAATTTTTCTTTAAATTCTGATATTTCAGGACAATGTTCTATTAATTCATGAATTAATTTAGAATTCCAATTGGCATCTATATAATTTCTTGAAATAATATAAGAGTGGTTTAGTTTTTTAGCGATAAAATTACTTTTATCAGCATCAAATTTTCCATTTTTGAAAACTTCAATTATATTGCTATGGCCATGAAATCTTTGGCAATTGCCATAATGATGACACAAGCTATGTGTATAGCTAAAGTAATTACTTTTAACATGATCTTCATGGGGTCTTAATTTAACAATTACATTTGTTACATTTTCGGGGGAATTTCGAAGAATTGAGTGAGAAATTTCTTTTTCTAATAAAGAAACATCTCCTTTGTCTAAAGATATTAAGGTTTCTCTTGATATTTTTCTTACAGAATTACTGTAAGTATTTATTGCAAAAATAGAATGTTGTTCTGCTTCTTTAAAGCCTGCCACAATTATTAACTGTGAATTGGATTGAAAACGAATACTGCTTGGTTTAACAAGCAATTTATGATCGAATTCGTGATCTATGGTACTTTTTGCTGATTTTTTTGCTAAACTAAAATCAAAAAGAACTCCATTTTTGTCTTTTTTACCTTCCCAAGTAACATCAACGTACCAGCTTTTTCCTTGTGGACCTGTACTAGGATATAAAATAGCACAGTCAAGCAAAGTAACATCTTGAATGAATATTTTGGTCGTACTCTGGGGTGTATTTAACATAATTAGACAAAACCTTTTCTAAGTCAGAAGCTAAAATTCTTCTGTGGATTTGTCTTAGCGAAATAATGAATAGTGATCAACCTAAAAGCTTTAAAGCCATTTCAGGGATTTGATTTGCTTGGGAAAGAACAGAAATTCCGGCTTTTTGCAATATGGTTTGTTGCACAACTTGAGAACTTTCCTCTGCATAATCAGAGTCTTTGATTCTTGATTTTGCTGCTTCTAAGTTTTCAATAGTCATACCTGTGTTTGCAGCTGCGTATTGCATTCTGTTTTGGATGGCGCCTAAAATAGCTCGATATTCATTAACTTTATCAATGGCCTTATCCAAACGAATCATACTGCGTTGAGCAAAAATCTTTTTATCAACTCTTGTTCCTTCTTCATCTGTTACAGTTCCTATTTCGAGAGAGCCCTCTCCACCTGTTAAAGCATTAATTTTTTCTAAATTAATTCTGATAATATGGGTAGGATTCCTAACCGTATAAAGATCATCTACTTCAGGGTAGTATGAAGCCCCAACTTGTATTTCTAACGGAGGAGGGTTGCTGTTTTCTTTCAGGACAGCCGGAATCTCTGCTGCTCCAGTGAGAAGTCGGGTTCCATTAAATTCAGTAGAATAGGCAATTCTATCAATTTCATCTTTAAGGGCAACAAATTCTTTTTGGATGTGCCCTCGCTCTAAATCTCCTATTGTATCACTCGCAGCTTGGACTGAGAGTTCTTTTAATCTTATCAGCATATTTGATATTTCGTTCAAACCACCTTCTGCCGTTTGTATTAAACTAATCCCGTCATGCGTATTGCGTTTTGCTTGGATGAGACCTCTAACTTGTGAACGTAGTTTTTCAGAAATAGCAAGTCCCGCAGCGTCATCAGCTGCTCTATTAATTCTATACCCACTCGCAACTCTTTCAGTATGTTTAGCTAAAGCAAGGGTTGACACAGCTAAATTCCTCTGTGCATTGATTGAGCTAATATTCGTTTGTACCCTCAATCCCATTTTTACTTCTCCGTGAAGGATTTACCCTCTTACTGAGTTTGGGCTTCTAGGTTTCTTCCTATTGTAAGGCAAGTTGAAATGATTTTATAGGCTTGGTGACGCATTGTTTCAATTTCATCACGCGCTTCCCATGTCAAGCCTTCATGTACGGCACGATTTCTACTATCTTGGAGAGAATGGACTAGTTTAATAAATTCAAAAAGTTCAATATCATCTGAAAAATTTAGGGAAATAATTTTATTTAATTGAAATTGGCATTCTTGCCTAGATGCTACTAAAAGTAACAAGGCAAATGCTTTGGGGCCATCCAAAGTAAAACGCTTTCCAGGCCTGTATAAACATATCGCCCGCAGCATTTTGCGTAATTTAAATTTACTAAAATAAGGAATGGTACGTATTGTTGGAAGATTGGCAATATATTCTTCAAAAGCCGTCATTTTTTCAACGATACCTTTTCCGTAACCAATTGAGTCTAACCTTTTTGATAACTCTCCTTTTCTAATAATTGAATCAGTATAAGCCTCAAAGGTATCCCGCATAGTTAACTCAACAGCTTTGCAATGCATATTAACAATAGGACTTAAATCTACAGCTTCATTCCCCCATTCTTTTGATTGAATTAAGATCATTTCAGCTGTTCGGAGCGCACTCTTAGAATCAATTGATAAAGTAGTGCTATTAGGAATAAAAGATTTAATGACAAGATCGATATCTTGGGAAGATATTTTTTGATCATTTTTTATAGAGTTGTCATTTTGCGGAGGAATTAATTCTATTATTTTTTTTATAGCGTATTGCAATGCTGTATCTACTTTTTCATTTAGTCGCATAAATTGCAAAGTTTTAAATTCCTGTAAAATTTCTTCAGGATTAACTAAGGGAATTTCATTTATTATTTTTATTTTAATTTCATCACTAATAGAAGGTTTAGAAATTAAGCGAATCAAAGCCTGGTGAGCTCTTGGATGTTTGGATTTTAACAATTCTACAATAGTGTGTTCCACAAAATCGATATCAATATGTTGCAATGCTTGATATAATATAGCTTTAATTGCATCGTCAGAATCTAATTTTACTAGGGCTCTTACTATCCATCTTTTTTCAACATGTGGAGCGACCCGCAAACCTTCGCGTATAAATTTTTCATAGAAATCTTTTTCTTCACCACTTAAATTAGAATTTAAACAAACTTGCAGAATAGCTCCCCAACGCATGATAGGTCTATCACTATAATAATTTCCATTCCAATCAGAGGAATCGCTATCATTTTCTTCTTCTGTTTGTTGGGAAGTATTGTCCAAAATTGATTGAATTAAATTAGATATATCTTTAAGAGTTTCTAAAGTTTTTTGAGTAATTGGTACTCTAAATTGATTTGCGCCTACTAAAATAGATTGGAAGCGTGATGTTACTTCTAGAATGTATTCATCTTTTTCCATGTTTCCACTAATTAATGTATTTCTAATAGTTTCTAATTCACTTTGAATTGCCAAACTTATTGTATGGAGGTCTAGCTTTGGAGCGCTTAATGCTATAGCAGTAAATGCCCAACTAGTTCCTGAAAAAGGTATAGTTTTATACAATTCATTCATAAAATAAGTAGAATAAGATCCGCCAATGGTTGCAGAATAAATTTTATCAACCCAGCGATCATATGTGCTGAGTTTTATATCCCCATTTTTCTTATGAAACATTTTTATATTACTTAACACTATTTTTTCATGTAATATATAATTCTGAAGATTATATTTATCTGTATTGATGTTACCTAAAGCGAATACTTGGGCTAGTAGTAAATCGATATCACAATTTTTTTCAAATAAATTTTGCCAATCTTTTGTTTTTTTTGTAAGGAAAAAATTGTCATAATTTAAAAAAGTAAAATTTAAATCATTTGATAATTTATGCCAAATATTAAAATTTTCGGGATTTGTAATTGATTCATTAAAAATTTCTGAAGCATATGGTTTGAAAAGACCCCATATTTTACAAACAGAAGGTTGTAATTTTTCAACATTTATTAAACCAATCTTGGGATCTTGCGCTAATATATTTATTAATATTGGATCTTTTAATTTTAAAATTACACATAATATTTTTAATAAATTTTCGAAATTAGTTTCTGTAACCAAAATTTCTTGCAAAGATTTAGCTAATATTTCCTTGTTAAAGCAATTAAAGCCTGTGAAATTTGGTAAAATATTATTAGCGTTATTATAGATAAAATCTTTGGCAGATTTCTGATTAAAGTTTTCACTTTGGTAATAAGAAATTTGATTATATATTAATTGAGATACCCTAATTAACTTGGTATTAATTAATTTGTTTAATATTGAATTTAATTCATCTATTTTTAACGAAAATCCTAAATAAAGTAAAGCCGATATTGCTGAGTTGCTTTTTAAAATTAAATTTCTTTCATTTTCAAGAATAGAAATAGCTATTTTATTAGCTTTTATCGATGAGTATCCTAAACTAAGAAATGTATTGAATCCTTTTGATAGGATGTAGTCTGGCAATTTATCATGAAATGAATTTTCGAAAGCTGAAATAAATCTTTCGTCAGAAGTTTGCTCAATATAATGGTAAATTGCATATAATATTTCGTCTACCTGAGTGTGCTTTTCTAGTAAATTTTTTATTCTGTGAGAAAAAGATGAGATTTTAGAGTTAGCTAATGCCATAATGCAGCTGCTTAATACACTTGCATTAGTTTCTTTTAATAACAAATAAGAAATGATCGCCCATTCACTACTCGGTGTACTAGGAAGTGAGAGTGAAGAAGCTAATTTTGATTTTTCTTCTTGGGTAGGAATGAGAGACATAATTTGCCAAATAAGCAAATTTCCCTGCCAGGATTGAGAATTTTTTACCAACTTTTCTATTGCATTGTAGCGATCATTTGCATTTTCAGAACGGACATATTGTTTTAAATCTTGAAAAATTGGCATTCTGTTCACTCCCTACCCAAAGTGATTTATAGTCAAAAAATACTTTGGGGGCAATTAAAAACAAAAAGGAGATTAAATTTTAACTGTGTAATCAGTTGGATTAATATAGTGAGTATCCATTTGTGCAAGTTGCAAAGTTCCGCTCATATCCCAATTAACAGATTGCCACTTTGTAAATTGATCAACAACCCAAATTCCTGATTGTCTACTGCCATTTCCGCTTTTTCCATTCCCTCCAAAAGGAAGATGCGCTTCAGCACCCGTCGTACTGTTATTTATACTTGTCATTCCAGCTGAAATTTCTGTCCTAAAACGATATGCAGATTGAACATTGTTTGTATATATAGCTGAACTTAATCCATACCCTGTTTTATTTGCTAAATATATAGCTTCATCAAGGTCACTAAAAGATAAAAGATTGAATATTGGGCCAAATGTTTCAGTTGAGAAGATAGCGTCTTCAGCTGTGACGTTGTCAACAATACTTGGAAATGCATAATATCCTAAGTTTGCATTTCCAGAAAAATTTTCTGGTTTTACAGTATCAGTGATACGGCCATTCTTTGCAGTTAATAATTTATGATGAGGTTTTACTAAATTTTCCAAGTTATCAATATGTTTCTTTAAAAATTTTTCACTAATCATAGGTCCATAAAATATGGTTTCATTTAATGGATTTCCAATATGAATATTTGTAACTTTATCGAGTAATTTTTTAGTAAGTGATTCTTTAATTGATTTATGCACAATTAAGTTACCTAATGATGTGCAGCGTTGACCAGCTGTGCCAAAACCTGCCCACAAAGCTCCATTTACAACAAGATCTAGATCAGCATCTGGCATGACAACCATCGGATTTTTACCGCCAAGCTCTAAACAAGGAGTTTGCAAATTACGGCCACAAATTTCACCAATTTGTTTTCCAACCTCTGTACTTCCGGTAAATCCTATTTTATCTATCAATCCCTCATCGACCAAAGAAACTAATGCAGCACCTGTTTTTGTACCTGAACCAAAAACAACATGGAAAACATTCTTTGGAACTCCTGCTGCGTATAACATTTCAGCAAAAATCATAGACAAATATGGTGTGTCTTCTGATGGTTTCCATACACAGACATTTCCGCAAACCAAAGCAGGAATAAAATACCAACTTGGAACTGCAAAAGGAAAATTTCCAGCGGTTATACAAGCAAATACACCAAGTGGTCTGCGATAAGTATACAATTCTTTGTTGCGCATTTCGCTCGGTACAGTTTGTCCGTATAATCTTCTGCCTTCAGAAATAAAAAAATAACAAGTATCAATGGCTTCTTGAATATCACCACGAGCTTCCTTTATAGGCTTGCCCATTTCTCTGGTTAATATCTGTGCCAAGGATTCCTTATTTTTTTCTATTAGTTTAGCAAAATTTGCTATAATTCCTGCACGAATCGGTGGGGGAGTGTTTTTCCAATTTTCCCAACCTTTTTTTGCTTCACTACAGGCTTCTCGACACTCATCTTTAGTTGCATTTGCAAAAACAGCTACAGTATCTTCTTTATTTGCTGGGTTTATTGAAGGAAATTGATCTGTCCCTATGGTTCTTTTACCAGAAATAATAGATGAAATTGCACTCATATTAATTCCTTTGTTACTGATGGATCGCTAAAAGCTTTGTTGGCTTGCGATGTCTTTGTTGGTGAAAAATCCAATATATCAGTAGCATATTCTTTTATAGCAGGTCTATGGGCAATCACGATAGTAATTGCGTTTTGCACATGAGTTTTTAAATTTTCAATTATTTTAATTTCATTTGCATTATCTAGAGCACTAGTTCCTTCATCAATGATAATTAAATCGGGTTGGTTGTAGAAAATTCTAGCAAACATTAATCGTTGTTTTTCGCCGCCAGATAGTCCACTTACATCTGAAAAAACATCTTTTTCTAATAAGGATAATGAAAGAGCTTTTTTTATTTCTGAAATTTCCTGCGCAGAAGGTTCAGATATTTTTTTAGGATAAATTACATTTTCAAAAATTGAACCTGAAAAAATAAATGGATCTTGAGGGATAAAACAAATTTTACTTGCAATTTTTTTATAATATTCCTCACTAATATCGGTATTATTTATTAATATTTTTCCTTGATAAATTGTTTGTATACCAAGAAATGTTCTGATAAATGTGCTTTTACCAGCGCCAGATTGCCCAATAACAACTAATAAAGAACCTTTTTTTAATGAAACATTTATATCTTCAACAAGAGGTCTTGCAGGATGGTTTGCTATGGTTAAATTTTTTATTTGGACTGAGTCAATTTTAAAATTTAATGCTTCTTCTTTCTTTTCAATTAAATGATTGCTTGATTCTAAGGTTTGGTCGGATAAAAATAATTTAATTCTATGTAAAGCATCGGTTCCTTTACGGGTGGAATTTAATTGACTCGACATTCTGTTAATTTTATCTGATAAAAGTGCAACAGTTAACATAAAATTAATAAAAATATTACTATCTAGTGATCCATCAGATATTTTTCGCATAGCTGCGATTATTATAAAAGCACCAGCTATGGTTCCAAGCCATTCTACTAATGGGCTTCCTAAAGTTTTAGCACGAGTAGCTCTTCGCCAAATATGATATATTTTGTCATTAATTTTATTAAATTTTATTATCTCATAAGGAATTGCTTTATGTACTTGAATGGTTTGCCAGCCACGCATTCTTTCTAATATTCCACTTAATAATTCGCTTTCAAATTGCAATCCTTGTCTAGATAGTTTTTTTAATGTTTTACTAGTTACGCGTAAAACTATTCCAGCAGGAATTAAAACAGTAACAAATAAAGTAAAAAGTTGAACATCTAAAATAACTAACCAAATTAATAATATTAAAGTAGTTAAACCATCTTTAATAATACTACTTACAAGTCTTGTAAAAGTTTGTTGAGTTTCTCTGATATCTTCGCCTACCATTGAAGATAAAAGTCCTGCATCTACTTTTTTAGCTGACTGATAATTTAATGATAAATATTTTTCAGCAATTTCAGATCTTAATTTTTTTGCAAGTTTTTCACCTAAATGTCTAATTAAATATTCATTGTAAAAGTTTAAAAATCCATAAACAAATGCAACAATTAAAAAAATAATTGTAAACCATTCTCTTTGAAATGATAGAGGTATAGAGCTTTCAAAGCGAGTTCCTTCAACTAAAGGCGTTATCCATAATGCAAGTTGTTCGCCAAGAAGTCGAGACCATGTTAAATCTGTTGGAGTAGAATTAATTGTTTGAATAACGAATGAAGTTACACAAAGTAAACCTAATGATAGAGGAATAATAATTAGGACAGAAATTAAAAAAATAAAAAACTGACTTGGCCATATTCCAATTTGTTGAATCCATAATTGAAATGATGATAGATATTTGGAATTACTTGAAGTCATTATAAATTGTTACCTTGAAAATATGTTAATTAAAAGTTCTTAATCTTATTAATTTCTTTTTGTTTGCTGGTAAAGTAAAGGTTTGTTCAATAGGAAGTCCATATTCAGGCTTTATCGTTACTGTTGTTAGTTTATTGGCAGGAATAGATACTCTAAAAACTTGCAATGTATCCGGTAAAGTTGTCCAGCTTCTTGTATCTGCTGTTTCAGTTATTGCGCCAAATGCATTTGCAGCTAAACCAGCTAAAGGATTTTCATCTCCAAGCTTTCTAGCAGCTACTTCTTTTGCTAAAACTCGTGCAGCCATTTTAGCAATATCTCTAACTCTTCTATCTTCTAAAGCCTGTTTCGCCATTTTCCCAATATCTTCCATTAATATAGTTTTTCCTACAGCTTTAGAGTTAATAAAAACCTCTGAGTTTTTACTTTTATATAGTAAATCCTTGTACTCTGGAAAAGATATTCTTACAACGGTTCTATCAGTTGGAAATAAAATTTCTTTCGGAATTTTAATCGGTGAATTACCAGATTCATAGACGACAAAAATTTCAGCTTTTTTTAGCAATTCATGATGATTTTCCCACGTTAAATTTGGAAATTTTCCTTTAATTTCTTTTAATATATCTGTTCTGTTTTTAAATTCAGCAAGTCTTCCTAAATCTTTTGAAATTTGTAATTCAGCTGATTTAAAGTGCGAATTATCAGCATTTAACTGGATACTTGTTAAAGCTTTTCTATATTCAATGATAGCGCTATCCCATTCGCTTTTCGTCTCGTAAACCAACCCTGAAAAATAATTAGAGAATATATCATACTTGTATAAATTTTTCCCTACATTATCAGTATCCATAGCCTTTTTTATATCATTCGTTCTTCTAATCATGACTATTGCATTATTAGGATCTTCGTTGGCGAAAAAAGCGATAGATGAAAAAATTGGCAAAAGTATTTTTTCATGAGATTCGCCTGTATAATCGGTGATTGAGTCATTTATTATAAAACTAGCTGCTGTTTTTGATATACTAGTTGTGTATAAATCTTCTAATTTTTGGTCGGATTGAATCCAGTTTTTTGCAGCATTTTGATAATCTTTTTGGAGATAAAGTAACATGCCTTTTTCCATTTTAAATAAAGCAAAGTTACGCCCCTCAGTAGCTAGTGAACTTTCATCTAACATTTTTGTCGCTTCAGACATTTTGCCACTATATAAATTATCTCGAATATTTGAATTTTCTTGAGTATAAGATTGGCATCCAGTTACAATTGTAACAGACATAAATAATAGAGTACAACTTTTAAAATTCATAATTGCATAACTTCCTGTTTATAATTTTGAACTTATTGCTATTTTAGATTTTTCCATTAATTCTGTTGCGGTTAAATTTGTAGGATCAATTTTTTCATGCACATGGATAATTACTCTAGAATATTTTGGGCATAAAGATCCTTTCGGTAACAAATCAGAACACCCTGAAATTGTAATTGGAATGATAGAAACATTTAGCATCTTTGCTAAGCGAAAAGCCCCTGATTTAAACTCTCCAAGCTCACCAGTTTTACTTCTTGTGCCTTCTGGAAAAAATAACATTGGAGTGCCTCTTTTTAAATGAGATGACGAGAGTTTTATACTTTTTTCTCCGCTAGTTTTACTTGTCCGAATAACAGGAACGTATCCAACAGCTGATAAAGCCCATCCAAAAATAGGGATTTTAAATAAAGAAGCTTTTGCTAACCATCTAAACCGAGTTGAAAGCATAAATAAAGCTAGAATATCTGCTTGGCTTTGATGGTTTGAGACGTATATAACAGGTTCACCAATGGTAGCTAATTTTTCTTTTCCTCTAACCTCAAATTTCCACCACGGATTGAATTTTCCAATAGAAAGAGCCCATTTAGTAGCTATCCAATGTAGCGAATGCCTCTCACGATCAAAAAAATAAACGATAGGAAAAAAGATCAACACCAAAGAGGCAAACAATATTGATAAAAAAACAACGTTTAACCATGTATAAATTGCTCGTAACAATTGAAAATGATCTTTAGATGAAGATATTGAATTTTTTTGAGCAAAAGTCATAACTTTAATTCCTAAATTTCCATGAATAGTAAAAAAGTTAGTCAGCTTTGCTATCACAAAATTTCTTAAATGATGCGTAAAACTGAATTGCCATTTCTTTTTTCCCCTTTACACCTGTTTCGGAGATATGTCCATTTGTCTTTGTTATAAGTACTCCAGCGTGTTCTTTCTTCTTATTCCATGTAGTACTTGAATTACTGTATAAAACAGCGTTTAAATTTTTATTGGTCAAAAGTTCTTTGGCTATTTGAATACCTTCTTTTTCGCTATCAGAAGTAAGTTTAGCTCCTATTTTAAAAGGAATTTTTTGTAAATGCTCTAGATCTATAATTTTTTTAGCTTTGATGAAATCTATTTTTAGGTTTTCATCTTTGCTGGAAATTTTTGAGTGGGAAATTGATCTCGGTAAGAAATCTGAACCAGCAACTAAATTTATAAATGCATCATATTTAGAGACTTTTAGATCTTTCATAAATTCATACATATCTTTATAGTCTGGAAGATGGATAGTATTTTCAGAGTCAAAGATTGGTATTTCTTTATTTGTGTTAGCCGCAAGAATTGTTGGATGTGTTCCCATTGCATAAAATGTTTTAGCTACTTCTATTCCAAGCGAACCTGTCGACAAATTGGTTATACAACGTACAGGATCTAACATTGCTCTTGTACCACCCAGTGTAATTAATATGTTTTTTTCATTTGTATGATAAAATCTTCTTCTATTTATTATGTGGCAAATATTTATTGATAATTCATCGACAGATGGCAGTTTATCTTTTCCTTCTTCTTTTCTGGGTTTTGTAAAATGGACTGCATCTAGTTTTAATAGCTTTTCTTTATTTTTTTCTATTATTGGAGAAAAGCTTAAACTTTCATGCATAGTAGGGCAAAAAATAATTGTCTTTTTTAGCCCTAATGCACTTTGAATTAAAGTGGTTGCACCATCCGAACAAATTCCATTTGCAGATTTAGAAATTAAATCTGCCGTTGCTGGAATGATTATTACTGCATCTGCAGTGCAAATATGCTCGGCTAACCCTGTTGGATGGATTATTACTTCTTGTTGACTGGCCCAACGTAAACTGTCTAATCCTATAAATTTTAAACAATTTTCCGTTACAAAAAATTGTACTGTTGCTCCATGTCTTCTCAATTCTCTAGCTAGTTTAGGGAGCTCTATAGCTGCAATTCCACCTCCTCCAATAATCGCTAGACGTACATCTTTTAGATAAGAGGATATGTTCTGAACTTCTGTATCTTTGAGTGTGGAATTATGTGAATTATTTTCATTCTCTGAAGAAGCTATTTTACTTGCTATCGGATTTTTTTTTGATAATTTGCCTTCGTTCATTTTTGTGGACTCGTTAATTTATTGGTGCTAATGGCTTTAGCAAAGGATTCAATTGGTTCCTCGCCCTTAACTTCAAAAGGAAATATAAATGTTTTCTAAAAAAATACCACACACTCTTGAGTCTGATTCTGACATAACTTCACCACTAGACCTTTGGTACCAAGAACGTCATAACGATGAAGTTTCTTTTGGCTTGCATGTTAAAAAAGTACTTCATTCGGTTCAAAGTCCTTTTCAAAGGGTTGATGTGTTTGAATCTACGGGTTTTGGAAGAATATTAACACTTGATGGTTTGATGATGTGTTCTGATAGGGATGAGTTCGTTTATCATGAAATGATTTCCCATGTCCCACTTTTAGTTCATCCTAATCCAAAGAGAGTATTAGTTATAGGTGGCGGGGACGGTGGAACCCTCCGTGAGGTATTAAGGCACGATTGTGTTCAAGAAGCAGTGCTTTGTGAAATTGATGGTGAGGTTGTTGAAGCTGCTAAACAATTTTTCCCTTCTTTAGCTTTTGGATTAAATCATCCTAGAGCAAAGGTTCATATTGGTGATGGCGTTGATTTCGTTAAAAAAAGTGCTGCAGCGCAATTCGATATCATTATAGTTGATTCAACAGATCCTATTGGTCCTGGTGTTGGATTATTTTCTGGTGAATTTTATAAAGAAGTAAAACGCATTTTAACTCCAGGCGGTATAGTTATGGCGCAATGCGAGTCTCCTTGGGAAAATAAATTTGATTTAGCAAAGGTCTATGGCAATTTAAAAGAGGCGTTTTCTTCAGTTTATTCTATGGTTGGTACAATACCTTCATATCCATATGGCTACTGGTCTTGGGGTTTTGCGAGCGATGATGTTCACCCATTCGAAAGTATAAATTTTGAAAAAGCGCGTGCTATTGAAAAAGGCACTAAGTATTATAATGTCGACATTCATAAGAGTGCATTTGCTTTGCCAAACTTTCTTAAACAAAAACTACACGGCGTAGTTAAAAATGCATAAGAATTGATCTGGCAAAGTATTCTTTACTGAAAAGGTTTCATCAATTTGATGAAACCTTTTTTTGCTTATAATTCATGCATTTAATTATTTTTTTAAAAAATGAATGAAGTTGCTTGACAGTCCCTTCGTCGACATGTAGAACCCCTTTCACCACAATATGACGCGGGGTGGAGAAGTTGGTATCTCGTCGGGCTCATAACCCGAAGGCCGCAGGTTCAAGTCCTGTCCCCGCCACCAAAATTGTGAAAGTTATTTGACAAGAGAAGAGAGCAGAAACAGAGTGCGGGAGCGTAGTGATTCGTATCGCAAGAGACGAGTTACAAGGTTCCTTCATAAAAGAAAGAACCGTCAAGGTAGAGTAAAAACTACCATAAAAGAAAAGCGAGCTCCTTTTGGAGTAAGAAATAAGAGCTAAGAGTTTGATCCTGGCTCAGAACGAACGCTGGCGGCGTGCCTAACACATGCAAGTCGAACGGATGTAGCAATACATTAGTGGCGCACGGGTGAGTAATGCATGGGAATCTGCCTTGTGGAGGGGGATAACTACGGGAAACTGTAGCTAAGACCGCGTAAGCAGTAGCGATACTGGAAAGTGAGGGGATCGCAAGACCTTCAGCCATAAGATGAGCCCATGTTCCATTAGCTAGTTGGCGGGGTAACGGCCCACCAAGGCGAAGATGGATAGCTGGTCTGAGAGGACGATCAGCCACACTGGGACTGAGACACGGCCCAGACTCCTACGGGAGGCAGCAGTGGGGAATATTGCGCAATGGGGGAAACCCTGACGCAGCAACGCCGCGTGAGTGATGAAGGCCTTCGGGTTGTAAAGCTCTTTCGGTTGGGAAGAAGGGTGTAGTGACTAATAATCATTGCATTTGATGGTACCAAAAGAAGAAGCACCGGCAAACTTCGTGCCAGCAGCCGCGGTAATACGAAGGGTGCGAGCGTTGTTCGGAATTACTGGGCGTAAAGGGTTCGTAGGCGGGAATGCAAGTCAAGTGTGAAATCCCCGAGCTTAACTTGGGACGTGCATTTGAGACTGTGTTTCTTGAGTTTCGGAGAGGGTGGTGGAATTGCTGGTGTAGGAGTGACATCCGTAGAGATCAGCAGGAACACCGGAGGCGAAGGCGACCACCTGGCCGAATACTGACGCTGAGGAACGAAAGCGTGGGGAGCAAACAGGATTAGATACCCTGGTAGTCCACGCCGTAAACGATGATAACTAGGTGTTGGGGGAGTTGACCCCTCCAGTACCGTAGCCCACGCGCTAAGTTATCCGCCTGGGGAGTACGGCCGCAAGGCTAAAACTCAAAGGAATTGACGGGGGCCCGCACAAGAGGTGGAGTATGTGGTTTAATTACGAAGCAACGCGAAGAACCTTACCTGGGTTTGACATCCTGAGAAAAGCGTAGAGATACGTAATAGTAGCAATACACTCAGAGACAGGTGCTGCATGGCTGTCGTCAGCTCGTGTCGTGAGATGTTGGGTTAAGTCCCGCAACGAGCGCAACCCTTTCCCTTATTTGGCATCATTAAGTTGGCAACTATAGGGGTACTGCCGGTGATAAACCGGAGGAAGGTGGGGATGACGTCAAGTCCTCATGGCCCTTACATCCAGGGCTACACACGTACTACAATGGCCAAGACAAAGCGAAGCGAAGCGAGAGGTGAAGCCAAACGCAAAAACATGGTCTCAGTTCGGATTGTGGTC